>NZ_JBNCNR010000009.1:62665-134823 GCF_049847065.1 Gordonia sp. DT219
GGCCACGACAATAATCGTCTCGACCGTCGCTATAGCCGCATCTCATATTCGTTCCCGAAGCCCGCCCGCCCCTTCGGACGGTCGCACTCCCGGGGCCCGTCCCCCGCACGCCGAGACTCACGCTGCTCTCCCCGGCCGGGGACGTATGAGTAGTCGACGGCGCCTCCGGGCGGTCGCACTCCCGAGGTGACCCGTCCCGTCCCCCGCACGCCGACATATAACGTGCGGCTATAGCGACGGCCACGACAATAATCGTCTCGACCGTCGCTATAGCCGCATCTCATATTCGTTCCCGAAGCCCGCCCGCCCCTTCGGGCGGTCCGTCGGCTGGACACGCGACTCGCTTCCGCGACCTCGCCACCGCTGCCTCATCGCGGAAGAGGGTGCCGTCGGCGAACTACAGCGCGCAGTCAGCGCAAGCGGGCGGCGACCTCGGCGGCCCAGTAAGTGAGGATGATCTTCGCGCCGGCGCGGCGAACCGACGTCAGGGATTCGAGGATCGCGGAATCGCGGTCGATCCAGCCGCGTTCGGCGGCCGCGGTGATCATCGAATACTCGCCGCTGATCTGGTAGGCGGCGACGGGGACGTCGGACATCTCCGCGACGTCGCGGACGATGTCGAGGTAGCTCATCGCGGGCTTGACCATGACGATGTCGGCGCCCTCGTCGAGGTCCAGACGCACCTCGCGCAGCGCCTCGATCCGGTTGGCCCCGTCCTGCTGATAGGTGCGGCGGTCACCCTTCAGCGACGAGCCGACGGCGTCGCGGAACGGCCCGTAGAACGCCGACGTGTACTTCGCGGCGTAGGCGAGAATGCCGGTGTCGGTGAATCCCTCGGCATCGAGGGCCGCACGGATCGCGGCGACCTGACCATCCATCATACCGCTCGGCCCGAGCAGGTGTGCACCAGAACGCGCCTGCGCCAACGACATCGACACGTAGCGCTCGAGAGTGGCGTCGTTGTCGACTCGCCCGGCGTCGTCGAGCACACCGCAATGCCCGTGGTCGGTGAACTCGTCGAGGCAGGTGTCGGCCATCAGGACCGTCTGATCCCCGAGGTCGTCGCGAAGCAACCGCAACCCGCGGTTGAGCACCCCGTCGGGGTCGTCGGCGCACGAGCCCTCGGCATCCTTGTCACCGGCAACCGGGACCCCGAAGAGCATCAGGCCGCCGACCCCCGCGCGCACGGCCTCGTCGGCGGCGCGGCGCAGGGAATCGAAGGTGTGCTGGAACACCCCGGGCATCGAGGCGATCTCGTGTGGCGAGTCGAGGCCGTCGGCGACGAACATCGGCAACACCAGATCGCTTGGCGCCAAGGTGGTCTCGGCGACGAGGCGGCGCATCGCCGCACTCGTGCGCAGCCGCCTGGGACGGATCAGCGGACCCATCGGCACACCACCTACGACCGCGACCGCCGCGACTTCTTGCGCGGCGGGGGCAGTGCCCCCTCCGCACGCAGCCGCGCGGCGTGCTCGGCGAGCGCGTCGACCAGCTCGTGGATCGACGCGTCCTCCGGCTGCACGTCGACGCGCAGCCCGAATTCCGTTGCGGTCTCGGCAGTCTTGGGGCCGATGCACGCAACGATGGTGCGCGCGTGCGGCTTTCCGGCGATACCGACGAGGTTGCGCACGGTGGAGCTCGAGGTGAAACAGACCGCGTCGAAGCCGCCGGTCTTGATCATCTCGCGGGTCTCGGCAGGCGGCGGGGCCGCGCGCACCGTGCGGTAGGCGGTCACGTCGTCGATCTCCCAGCCCCGCTCACGCAACCCCTCCGACAGGGTCTCGGTGGCGATGTCGGCGCGCGGCAACAGGATTCGGTCGACCGGATCGAATACGTCGTCGTACGGCGGGAACTCGTCGAGCAGACCGAGCGAGGACTGCTCGCCCGACGGCACGAGTTCGGGGTTGATCCCGAATTCGCGTACCCGCTCGGCGGTGCCCTCCCCGACGCAGGCGATCTTCACCCCGGAGAAGGCGCGCGCGTCGAGTCCGAATTCGGCGAACTTCTCCCAGACCGCGCGCACCGCGTTGGTCGAGGTGAACACCACCCACTGGTAGCGGCCGTCGACGAGTCCCTTGACCGCCCGCTCCATCTGGGCCGGGCTGCGCGGCGGCTCGACGGCGATGGTCGGCACCTCCTTGGGCATCGCGCCGTGGGAGACCAGCCGCTCACTCATGTCGGCGGCCTGATCCTTGGTGCGCGGCACCAGCACGGTCCAGCCGTAGAGCGCCCGCGACTCCCACCAGGAGAGCTTGCCGCGCTGGCTGACGACCTTGCCGACGGTCAGGATGAGCGGCCCGGTCAGGGCGTTGCCCTGCTCGTTGAGCGTGGCCAGCGTCGCCTCGATGGTGCGCTGGGCGCAGGTGGTGCCGTTGATCGTGATGGCGACCGGTGTCTGCGGCGCCAGCCCCTGCTCGGTCAGCGCGCTGGCGGTCTCGGCGAGATGCCCGGAGGTCGCATGCAACACCAGCGGTCCCGGCGATGCGGCGAGCGCGGCCCAGTCGACGCCCTCGGCGCGCACGTCGGCGACGGTGTGGCTCGAACCGAGCGGCATACCCGCATAACTGGGCACCACCGAGGCGGCGGGCAGGCCCGGCAACACCTCGAAGGTGATCGATGTGCGGGCGACCGCATGCACCTCGGTGAGCACGGAGTCGGTGGTCAGCGGATCGCCGGAGACCACCCGCACCACGTCGTCGCCGCCCTTGGCGGCCGCGACGAGGGTCTTGGCGACCTCGTTCGGGTCGCCGAGCGCCGGGTGGACGACCTGCTCGGCGTCCTCTGCGGACTGCTCGCCCGCGGCGTCGGTCTGGTCGGTGGATGGATCGGCGCCGGCCGGTGTGTCTGCCGCTGCCGGTTTGTCCGACACCACCTGTTTGGCGGTCGGTCGGCGTCGCTGGTCGGCGGGCTCCTCGCGGTGTGCAGCACCGATCATCGCGACAACTGTGGCCGGCACGTCAGGATCGACGTAGGCGGTCGTCGCGGCGGTGATGACGCTGCGCGCCCGCACGGTCAGCAGCTCTGGATCCCCGGGTCCGGACCCCACGAAAAAGATCCGCCCCGGATTGGCCTTCTTGGTCGTACGGCTCATGCGTTCGCACTCTCCTGCCCTCATACGCCGAGGGCTGTGTGTTCCTTGCCGGAACTACGGAGAGCCGACGATCTCGCCCGCTCCCAGTTCCAGCAGTTCGGCCGCGAGAGCCCTGCCCAGTTGGTCGGCACGATCCACCGGACCCACCACCGAAGCGCGGATCACATCGGATCCGTCCTCGGCCGCCACCGCCGCACGCAGCGACAGTTCGACGAAGATGCGCCCGTCGTCATCGATCGACTCGACCACCTCGGCGATCGCCCCGACCGGAGCGGTACACCCGGCTTCCAGTGCCGCGAGCACCGCACGTTCGGCGTCGACCGTTGCACGGGTGGACGCGTCGTCCAACTCGGCGAGAGTTCTCACCAGTTGGGCATCGTCGGAGCGGCACTCGACGGCCAACGCTCCCTGTGCCGGTGCCGGCAACAGGACGACCGGATCGAACGCCTCGGTGACCTCATCGGCCCTTCCGATTCGAACGAGTCCGGCACGCGCTACGACGACCGCATCGAGGTCACCGCTGGCGACTTTGCCCAACCGAGAATCTAGGTTGCCCCGTAGGGGGCGGATTTCCAAACCGAGACCCAATGCTCTAAGCTGCGCCACCCGTCGCGGGGCCGACGTGCCGATCGTGGACCCCGGCGCGAGCTCGCCGAGGACCTGTCCACCCCGGCTGACCAGGGCATCCCGCGGATCCTCGCGGGTCGGGACGGCCGCGATCACCAGGCCCGGATCGGGCGCGGTCGGCAGATCCTTGTACGAGTGCACGGCGACGTCGATCTGCCCGTCATGCAGCGCGTTGCGCAGCGCCGTGGTGAACACCCCGACGCCGATCTGGACCACCGGGGCCGCCGACGCGTCGCCTGCGGTCTTGATGATGACCGGCTCGGCCCGATGCCCGGCAGCGATCAGGGCGTCGACGATGGTCTGGGTCTGGGTGCGGGCCAGCAACGAGCCGCGGGTGCCGACGCGGATGACGGCCCCGTCCTGCGGTGTACTCAACGCTCTCCCTGCTCGGGGGTGACATCGGTCCAGAATCCGAGGCCCGCCTCGGTGCTGAATCCGAGGCCCGCCTCGGTGCTGAATCCGAGGCCCGCCTCGGTGCTGAATCCGAGGCCCGCCTCGGGAGCTCCCGTCTCACCGAGCTCGGTGTCGGCCACACTGACGGCCTCCGTCGACCCGGGCTTGAGCTCGAACAGTTCGCGCAGCGCCTCGGCGTAGTGATCGCCGTTCGGAGTCGACGCGAGCTGCTTGACCCGCACGGTCGGTGCGTGCAGCAGCTTGTCGACGACCCGGTGCACGGCCTTGGCGACCTCGTCACGCTGCGGATCGTCGAGCCCGGGCAGTTTGGTCTCCAACCGCAGGATCTCGGCCTCCACCACGTCGGCGGCGCGCTGGCGCAGCGCGGCGACGGTCGGGGTGACCTCGGCCTGCCGCTGGGCGGTCAGGTAGTCGGCGAGTTCGCCGGCAACGACGGAACGAGCGGCCCGGATGTCGTTCGTGGCGGCCTCGGCCTCGGCGAGGCCACGCAATCCGGCGATGTCGACGATGTGCACACCGGGCAACCGGCCCGCGGCCGGATCGACGTTGCGGGGCAGCCCGAGGTCGCAGATGACCAGCGGTGCGTCCGCATCCCGGGCGCGCGCGGCGAGCGCCGAATGCACCTCACCGACACCGATCACCGAACCGACCGACCCGGTACACGCGACGACGACGTCGGCGTCGGCCATCACCGCAGGCAGGTCGTCGAATCCGACCCCGCGGACCTCGATGCCGTGATTGGCGATGACGTTGCCTGCCAGATGTTCGGCATTGGCGACGGTGCGGTTGACCACGGCCATCTCCGTTACGCCCTCGCGCGCGAGCTGGGCGGTGGCCAGCGCGCCCATCGCGCCGGCGCCGACGACGACCGCCGAACGGAACGGCCCACTCGGCGCGAGCTGCTGCGCGCGGTGCAATGCCACCGACACCACCGATGCGCCGGCGCGGTCGATGCCGGTCTCGCTGTGCACGCGTTTACCGACCCGCAGCGCCTGCTGGCCCAGTACGTGGAGCACGCGGCCGGTGCTGCGGTTGGCGTCGGCGTCGAGGTAGGCGTTACGGATCTGACCCAGGATCTGCTGTTCGCCGACCACGAGCGAGTCGAGTCCGGCCGCGACGGTGAACAGATGCTCGACGGCGGCCTCGGAGTAGCGGACGTAGGCGTGTTGGGTGAGGTCGCTGACGTCCATGCCGGAATGCTCGCCCATCACCTTCCCGACGGCCTCGAGGGCGGGGTGGAAGGCGTCGACGACGGCATAGATCTCGACGCGGTTGCAGGTGGAGACGAGCATCGCCTCGGTGATCGCCTGCGAACCGAGAAGTTCGTCGACGAGCTTGGGACGGTCGTGGTCGGAGACCGCGATCCGCTCGAGCACCTCAACGGGTGCGCTCCGGTGCGAGACACCGAACAACAAAACACTCACGCCGTCACCGTTTTCATATCCTTTACCGGTCCGCCACTGCGCGCAGCTGATCGTCCTCACGCGGCCCGATCAGGCTGCGCGATGCCGTGAAGGCCAACACCTGCAGTTCCAAGGCTAGATCAACCTGCCGGACGACGACGTCGGACTCGACGACCAGCCCGACCGGTGTCACGTTGAGCAATTGCCGTATCCCGACCGCGGCAAACGCCTCGGCGACGCGCTGGGCGTGCTCGTCGGCGGTGGCCACGACGCCGATGTCGACGGGCCCGACCTGCGGATCTGCGCATACGTTCGCTATGTCGTCGAGCGCGGCGACCGGTGGCGTCTCGGCCGACAGCCGGACCCCGATCATCTCGGGATCGTCGTCGAAGAGCGCGGCCACCTCGAAACCGCGTCCGACGCCGGTGTGCGCGAGCAACGCCTGGCCCAGCCGGCCGGCGCCCGCGACGGCGACGGTCGCGGTGGTGTCGGTGTGCAGCGCGATCGAAACGCGCGCGGTCAGTTTGCCGACGTCGTAGCCGACGCCGCGTACCCCGTTGGCCCCGACGTAGGAGAGATCTTTGCGCAGGATTGCCGGATTGACGCCCGCAGCGGTGGCCAGCTGCCCGCTGGACGCCACGAGAACGCCGCGTCGGGAAAAGGACCGCAAGACGTACAGATAACCCGCGAGACGGGCGACGGTGGGGTCGGGGATGTCGCCGGGGGCCGAACTGACGCTCACTGCCGCACACCCACTCTCACGCATCCCGGCGGGCGGCCGTCACCGCCCGCGTCGATGGGCTCAGGGTATACCCGGGCATTCCCGCCACCCGGCACGGGTCCGCACGGCGGCGCCGCCGGGTGTGGCCGCGCACACCGGCTCAGCGGCGGGCGAGATCGGCACGCAGGCGCGCCTCGTCGACCTCCCAATACCCGTGCTCCTCGCCGTCGAGCAGGATCACCGGCAGCCGATCGCCGAACTCGGCACGCAATTCCACATCGCCGGCCCGGGCCGCCGCGTCGACGTCGACGATCTCCCATTCGGCGCCCACGTCGGCGCAGATCCGACGCAGGTCGTCGGCGGCACGTGCGCAGGCGGCGCAGCCGTCGCGGCTGAGCAAGGTGACCGACATGGTGCTCCTCCCGGGCGCCGGCACCCCGGCGCGGACTGTGGTTCGCATCGCCGACCGGGCAGGCCGACGCGACCAGTCTGCTCCCCCCGCTACTCTGTAGGCGTCGAGCCCCAACCGCCCGGATGGGCTGTCGCGGAGGTGTGAATGTGGGTGTGACCTCTGACGGTGACACGAACCCGAATTGGGACACGAACCCGAATTGGGACACGAACCCGAATCGGGACACGAACCCAAGCCCGGACGCGAACCCGAACGGGATGCCCGAGCCCGACGTGCCCGCCGGCCCGCCGGCGCCGGCCGGACCGGCCGCCGACGACTGGGAGGCGCATGCCGATCTCGTCGACGGCGGTGCCCCCGACGACGAGGACGGTCCCGACCACGCCGACGACGACACCGATGACGTCGACGAGGAGAGCCATCGGGTGACCGCCTGGCTGACCGAACGCGCGAGCGCCGCCGGTGGCCGGTTCCGCCAGACCGCACAGGAACTGCGGCAGTCGCTCGCCGGTGAGGCGAGCGCCAAGGCTGCACTCGACTCGTTGCACGCCCGCCCGCCCGTCGAGGGCGAGCCGGAGGCCCCGCGCGATCTGACCGCCGCCGCGTTCTTCGACGTCGACAACACCTTGGTGCAGGGCGCCTCGATCGTGCACTTCGCGCGCGGCCTGGCCGCGCGAAAGTACTTCTCCTACGGCGACATCCTCGACTTCGCCTGGACGCAGGCGAAGTTCCGGATCACCGGCAAGGAGAACGCCGATGACGTCGCCGAGGGGCGCGAGAAGGCGTTGAGCTTCATCGCCGGGCGGCCCACCGCCGAACTCGCCGAACTCGGTGAGGAGATCTACGACGAATACATCGCCGACAAGATCTGGCCCGGCACAAGGGCTTTGGCTCAACGCCACCTCGACTCGGGCCAGCAGGTGTGGCTGGTGACCGCGACGCCGGTCGAACTCGCGCAGACCATCGCCACCCGCCTGGGCCTGACCGGCGCCCTCGGTACCGTCGCCGAGAGCCGCAACGGCGTGTTCACCGGGCGCCTCGTCGGCGACATCCTGCACGGCCCCGGCAAGGCGCATGCGGTGCGCGCGTTGGCGATTCGCGAGGGTCTGAACCTGAAGCGATGCACCGCCTATTCGGACTCGCACAACGATGTCCCGATGCTGTCGCTGGTCGGCACCGCGGTGGCCATCAACCCCGACGCCGACCTGCGTGACGTCGCCAAGGTTCGCGGCTGGGAGATGTATGACTTCCGGACCGCCCGCAAGGCCGCCAAATACGGTGCCGGAACCGCGTTGGCGGTCGGCGCCGCCGGTGGCGGGGCGGCTGCGGCGGCCCGGTTGTTGCGGCGCCGCTGAGGTTTCGGGCGCCGGAGCATTCCGGCCGACCCGGGCTATAGGGTCGACACCTCGCCGGCGGGATCGATGAGTACCTTGGCATGGTGTTCGGCTGAGCCCAGAGCGTCGAAAGCGGCTGCGACGCCGTCGAGTCCGATGACAGCGGTGACCAGCGGGCGAACGTCGACGTCACCGTCGGCGATCATCGCGAGCGTGTCGTGGAATTCGGCCGGGTCGTAGCCGAAGACGAATCGCAGCTCGAGTTCCTTGTTGATGGCCATGGCGGGCCGGAAGGCGTCGGATTCCATGCAGACGCCGACCACGACGATCCGCGAACGCAACGGCGCGCCGGTCGTCACGTGCTCGATCATGCCGGGCACGCCGACGCATTCGAAGACGACCGGCCCCTTTGGGGTGGCGCCGAGTTTGTCGGCGAGGTGGAACACCTTTGCCCACGGCACCAACGGGATTCGACGTAGGGTTCGCATGCCGTCGAAGGCGGCGGTGAACAGGTCGGAGACCCTCGAGAGGTAGCGGCCCTGCTCCACGACCTGCTCCCACGGTGAGTCCACGGTCGGATCGAGGACGATGTCGGCACCCACCCGCCGCGCGAGGTCGCGACGACCGGCGGAGAGATCGCTGGCGATCACCGTTCGCACGCCCGTCGCCTTGAGCATCAGGATGACGGCCAATCCGATGGGGCCGCAACCGATCACGACGGCCACGTCGCGGCGGCCGGGCGCACCGCGCCGCACGGCGTGGTAGGCGACGGCCAGCGGTTCGGTCAGCGCCGCCGCGTCGAGCGACACGCCTTGCGGCACTTCCATCGTCATGTCCTCGGAGGCGATGACGAACTCGGCGTAGGCGCCGGGCGCGTGTTCGGACAGACCGGTCAGGTGTGGGCCGGAACCGTGGCGCACCATCGGCAACGAGACCACCGCGGTGCCCGGCGCCCACTTCTTGCGGCACTTCGGTCCGTAGGCGACGACCTCCCCGACGAACTCGTGGCCCAGGATCACCGACTGCTCCGACCGCATGAACGCGTCGTAGCCGACGGCGGCGGCGACGTCGGCGGTCTCGTCCCCGTGTAACCGCGCGTGCAGATCCGAACCGCAGATCCCGGCGCGCCGGACCCGCAACAGCACCTCACCCTTGCCGGGTTCGGGAACCTTCACCTCGCGGACGCCGAGCTCGCCTTGATGACAGACGACGGCGCGCATGTCAGAAGAATTTCCGGTCCGGGTTGTGGCGTCAGGTGACATGGGGTCAATCTATACCGGCCGATTCGGCGGCCGTCAGAGTGCCGCGTCAGCCGAAGTAGACGCTGCCGCGACGGGACAGCATCCGGAACAGCGTCTGCTGAATCTCCTCACGCACATGGTCGGTGAGGTCGAAGACCACCATCGGATCGTCGGCGGACGCGGCGTCGTATCCGTCGGTCACGATGGGGCGACCGAAGTGGATGTGCCACTTCGACGGCAGCGGGACCAGCCCGAGCGGACCGAGCCACGGGAACGTCGGCGTGACCGGCAGGTACGGCAGACCCAGCACCCGTGCGAGCGGCTTGAGGTCGCTGATCATCGGGTAGATCTCCTCGGACCCGACGATCGAGACCGGGATGATCGGGGCCGCGTTGCGCAGCGCGGTCGTGACGAATCCGCCGCGGCCGAATCGCTGTAGCTTGTAGCGGTCCTTGTAGAGCTTGCCGATGCCTTTGTAGCCCTCCGGCCACACGGCGGTCAGCTCGCCCTGCCGCAGCAGCCGGTCGGCGTCGGAGGTGCACGCGAGCGTCGCCCCGACCCGGCGCGCCAACTCACTGACACCCGGAGTGTCAAAAGCCATGTCGGCGGCCAGGATTCGCAGATGCCGCCGCGACGGATGATTGTCGTGGACGGCCAGCGACGTCATGATGGCATCGACCGGGATCGATCCCGCGTGGTTGGCGACGAGCAGCGCACCACCGTCGACAGGCAGATTCTCCACACCGGTGACCTCGACCCGGAACCACTTCTCGTAGACCTGGCGGACCGCCGGGAACCACACCGATTCGGTGAAGTGCGGATCGAAGCCGAAGTCGTCGACCACATAGTCGCCGGTCATCCGCTCACGGATGAAACCTGCTGTGGCGGTGAGGGAATCGGCCACCGCATTGCGGATACCACCGAGACTGAACAGCGGCGACGGCCGCGGACGATCCGGACCGAGTCCGTCGGCCACCACGACCTCGTCGCTGATCGGCGTCACCGAGGCCGGCGGGCGGGCGAATCCGTCGGTGTTGGGATGACCGAGAGACTCCGGCGGACGCACCGGACCGGGCTGCTGGCTGGGGTGGCGCCCCTTGCCTGCGTCGAGACCGGCCTGCCTGCCGAGCGTGGGCGCCGAACTCGCGTAGAGCTGGATGACCTTGGCGGTGCGTGCATCAGGGACCGATCCACCCGCCATACTCTCACCCCGCAACCTGGCCCGGACGGCCGACAAAGAAAGGACGCCGCCGAAAGGGGGATCCCCCGCTACTCGAGAACCAACTGCTCCGACGCCGATGAACTGTTGGTAATTCATGGTACGCGGAATGCAAATCTCCTGCAGCCCGGGGTGGATGGCGCCGATCACCCTCCGCCGGACACCTACTGCCACACAAGGCATTCCCCGTCACACCGATCACGTGAGTACCCGCACACGTGCTGATGGTTCAGCGCAGTTGCAGCGCCGCCGACACGACGCGCTTCTCGATGCCCCGCCACGTCTGCGACCCGAGCACCGGGGTGACTCCGCTGCGTTCGATGTAGTCGTCGAGGGTTTCGAGGGTGGTGTATCTGGGTGCGAAGCCGAGTTCGGATCGCATCCGGGTGGTGTCGAGCACCCGGCCATAGGTCAGGTACTCCGTCTGCGAGCTCCGGAACTTGGCCGACCGCAGATCCTGGAGGACGCCGGTGATCGGCGCGAGCAGGCGGCCGGGTACCGGCAACTCGAGGTGGCCGACTCGACGTATTGCCTGGGTCAAGGTGACCACTCCGTCGCCGGCGACGTTGAAGGTGCCGGCCCTACCTGCCAGGGTGGCGTGCTCCATCGCCGCGAGGGCGTCCTCCTCGTGCAGGAATTGCAATCGCGGCGAGAACCCGATCACCGTCGGGACCACCGGCAGCGAGAGATAGGAGCTGATCCGCGTGTTGATACGGGGTCCGAGCATGGCCTGCAGCCGCAAGATGGTGACCTCGATGTCCGGGCGCCGACGCCCCATGCCGCGGACATATCCCTCGACGTCGAGCAGGTCGCGGCCGTAGCCGCGGGTCGGTTCACGCTTGGCCGGCGTCTCCTCGGAGAAGTGCGACGGGTCGGCGGCACTGGCGCCGTAGACCATGGCGCTCGAGCGCAGGATCAGCCGCTTGACCGAGGGGGTGCGCTGGGCGGCGGCACAGATCTGCATGGCCCCGACGACGTTGAACTCCTTGATCGCCGTCGAGTGCGATGCGGTGTCCATGATCGACGTGGCCGCGTGCACCACGGTGTCGACGTCATAGTTCGCGAGCGCCTTGGCGATCGCGGGGCGGCGGATGTCCAGACGCAGGAATTCCGCGCGTCCCATGCGGCGCATCAGGTCTTTGCGGGGCACCCGGGAATCGACGGCGAGCACCCGGGCGATGGTGGGGTCGGCGGCCAGTCGGGCCACCAGATATCCGCCGAGGAAAGTAGAGGCGCCGGTGACCAGAACGGTCCGCGGCATCTGGTCGGTCGCGTCGGTCATGCGCTCAGGCTAGCGTGGCGATGCCGCGAGCGCGCCGGGGCCGCAACGACAAGAACCCGCACGAAGGCGGGTTCTCGTGGGGATGCGTGGCGCAGGCCACGCGGCGTCACCGGCTCACTTACCGAGCTTGCGACGCTGCACCCGGGTGCGACGCAGCAACTTGCGGTGCTTCTTCTTCGACATGCGCTTGCGGCGCTTCTTGATCACTGAGCCCATGTGGGTGCTTCCTCACTTCACGTGCAAATGTTCGTCGAGCCCGCATTGGTTGCGGAGCGGCCGCCGTGCGTCGGGATCACCCGGAAGGATCGAGCGCGGGGAATCAGGCGCGAGCGGAGGCGAGCCGGTGCGGCTTGGCCGGTCTCTCACCCTACCGGTCGTACCCCACCGAACAGAAATCCGGGTCCACCACCATCCGGCTCCGTCGACGACGAGAATCGTCGACGGACCGCCGGGGTGCGGGCGGGGTTTCACGGCGGGGTTTTCACGGTGCGGGTTCGGCGGCGCCTGACTATCCCGCGTCGAAGTAGGACGTCTCCAGGTAATCGTGCACGGCCTTGGCATGAACCCGGAACGACCGGCCCACGCGCACCGCGGGCAGCTCGCCATTGTGGACCAGACGATAAACGGTCATCTTCGAGACCCGCATCTGCGATGCGACCTCGGCAACAGTGAGAAACTGCGACCCGGAACCCGGGTTGCCGACCGCCGCCGGCCTGTCTCCTGGAGTCTCTGCAGGTGCCATGAAATTCACATACCTCTCAGAGCACGCGTCGCGGCCGCCGGCTTCCCCTCCGGCGGACACCAGACACGCACGTGCTTGAAGAAGCTTAGCGTGGCTGATGTGAAAAAAGCGACGTGAGTTGCCAGTATTTTTCCGATTTGTCGCGCTCAACCACAACATACTGGGGTTATTCGACGATCTGCCACCAATCGTAGGGCCCCGGAATCGGACGATCAGGGTTGTGAACTCTCAACGTCAGCTCGACGTCCAGCCCGATGACTCGCCGCTGCGGCCGCCTCGGTGGCCTCATAGAACGCCCCGCGCAGGCCCGAGGTCTCGAGTTGGCGGATGGCTGCCGCGGTGGTTCCCGCGGGCGAGGTGACCGCGGCGCGCAGGTCGACGGGCGACAGGCCGGAATCACTGAGCAGCACCCCCGCACCACGGATGGTCTGGACGACCAGGGTGGTCGCCTGTGCCCGGGTCAGACCGAGCGAAACACCGGAATCGATCATCGCCTCGGCCATCAGGAACACATACGCCGGGCCCGACCCCGAGATCGCGGTCACCGCATCCATCAGCTTCTCGGGCACGACGGTGACGCGGCCGACCGATTCGAGCAGGCCGACCACCGAGCGCAGTTGCTCGTCGTCGACGTGGCGCCCGGCCGACACCGCCGACATGGCCTCGTTGACCAGCATCGGCGTGTTGGGCATGACGCGGATGACCGGCGCGCCGGCCGGCAGCAGCTTCTCGTACCGGGCGAGGGGGATGCCTGCGGCCAGCGTCACCGTCACCCGCTCGGATTCCGCGTCGTCGTCGGCGGTGGCCAGCTTGCGCAGCACCGGCTCGACGTCGTCGGGTTTGACGGCAAGGAAGACGTAGGCCGCCGAACTGACCGCGTCGGTCAGGTCGTCGGCCACGAGCACCCCGTACTCGTCGGCGATCTCGGTGGCCCGGTCGGGGACGCGTTCGACGACGACGAGGTTTCTGGCCTGTTTGCCGGATGCGATCAACCCGGCGAGGAGGGCCTCGCCGATCTTGCCGCCGCCGACGATCGCGATGCGTTCGGTCACTGCGGGTACGCCTTTCTGAGATGTTCGTGAAATATGTTGCTGCCCAACATCTTTCGGGATGTCAGGCGCAGATGGTCAGCAGAGCCGGGACGCCACCGCGGGTCCGGTCACCGCGCGGGGATCAGCGCGAGCTGACGTGACTGGGCGACGACTGCACCCGTCGAGTCCACCACGAGATGATCCTCCTCGAACATCCCGGGCCCCACCTCGATGCTGGAGGCCGCGAACCGCAGCCAGCCCGGCGCGGGTTCGCGGCGGATGTAGGTGGTCAGTTGCACCGTCGGCGCCCAGCCGAACAACGCCAGATTCATCACGACCGGCGGCGAGACGTCACACACCAGCACGGTGAAGTTCGAGTCGGGTTCGGTGTCTTTGGGCCTGCACCACCCGCGCACCACCGGGTCGCCGGTCTCCCCGCGCATCACCGGGAAGGTCTGCGGGTCGAGGGCGAGATCGAGCGCGGAACCGAGATGCATGATCTGCGACACCGGCGAGCTGTCGATGTCGATGGCGTCGTCGGGCGGCGTCGGCGACACCCCGTCGAGGATGTGGGGCGCCGAGTGCCGCGACGGCCCGGTGTCCGGACGGGCCAGCGTCACCGACGACGACACCATGGTCCGGCCGTTCTGGGTGAGGTCGACATGCAGCAGGGTCACGGTGCGGCCCCGCTTGAGTACCGTCGCGGTGACCTCGACCCGGCCGGGATCGGGTGCGGCGAGATAGTCGCTGGCGATCGCGACGGGCACGACGTCGGTGGCGTGCAGGGCCTTCTCGGCGTCGGTCGCGGCCGGAGCAAGATCATCGAGGGCACTCTTGGCGGCCCGCGCGATGATCATCTGCATGCTGCCGCCGTGGACCTTCGGGCCGATCGTGAAGGCGTCGTCGATCGTGGTGGTGTAGGTGATGGCAGGCCGGCCGGCGGTGTCCGGTACCGCACCGGTCACCGGAGCGAGATCGAGGAGTTCGGTCAGCTTCGCGTTCATGTCACCTTTCGGGCAGCCACCGCGCCCGGCTCGGTTCGCGTTTGAGGTGCTGCCGGGCAAAATCTAGCGAACGCGCCAGCATCGCCTGCCGCTCGGGTTTGGTTCGCGCCGACGAGGTGGAGACCTCGAGGACCACCGTGCCGGCGAAGTCGCTCCGAGCGATGCGATGGCAGACCTGCGCACACGGCTGCGTGCCGTCGCCCGGGATCAGGTGCTCGTCGGTGGCGGCGCCGGAGCCGTCGGCGAGATGCAGGTGGGTCAGGTTCTCGCCCATCCGCTCATAGAGCGCGACGGCGTCGGTGCCCGCGGTGGCGGTGTGCGAGAGGTCGAGGGTGTAGTGGCCGTAGCCGTTGTCGGTGGGATCGATCGACTTGCCGAACGCCGAGACCGCCCGTCCCGGTGTTCCGCCGCGCCGGGTCAGACGCCGCGCGGACCGCTCGCCGGTACCGAACACGCGGTCGGCGCGCATCGGGAACATGTTCTCCACCGCGACGGCGACGTCGGATTCGGAGAGTTCGCCGACCAGGTCGTCGAATCCCTCGACGTAGAGCCGCTGCCAGCGGAACGGCGGATGTACGACGACGGTGCCCGCCCCGAGGTTCTCGGCGGCCTCGGCGGCCCGTGCCAGTTTGCGCAGCGGGTCGCGGCCCCAGACGCGCTGGGTGATGAGCAGGCACGGCGCGTGGATCGACAACACCGGCACCTGATAGCGCTCGGACAGCCGCTCGACCTGCCCGATGTCCTGGCTGACCGGATCGCCCCACACCATCAGCTCCACCCCGTCGAAGCCGAGGTCGGCGGCGTAGGCGAAGGCGGCTTCGGTGTTCTGCGGGTAGACCGACGCAGTGGACAGGCCGATCGGGATCTCCGCGGCCACCGGCATCGGGCCGAACGAGCGGGACAGGTCCGTCACGTCGACAGCAACACCAGCGGCCCGATCGTGACGATCAGCCCGACCGCGAGCGCGAGCAACGTGGTGATCAGGTCGGAGGTACGCCGCACCAGGTGGGTGAAGGTGACGATGCCGAAGACGACCAGCACGGCGAGTACCAGCGCGAAGTACGGATTCCACTTCCACAGTTCGGTGAAGCCCCAGAAGAGGCCGACGCCGATCGCCAGCCCGGCCAGCACCTCGAGGATCACCGCGGCCCAGGCCAGCACCGGTGACCGGTCGGCCCAGGACCCGCGCCCCTTGTCCTTTGCCGGCTTGTCCGTTGCCGGCTCGTCCTCCGACTTCTTGGCCTTCGACGGCTTGCCCTTCGCCGGCTTCGCGGCCTCGGCTTGGGTCTTCTTGTCGGGCCCGGAGCGCTTGTCGCGCTTGGTTTTTGCGGTCTCCGCGATCGCGGCGGTACCGGCGGCGCCCGACTGCTCGGCGTCCCCGTCATACCGCGAGTCCTCGTCATACCGCGAAGCCTCGCCGGGCGCGTCATCGTCGAGGTCGTCGTCGTCGAGTTCTTCGTCGTCGAGCATGGGGGCCGCGACGGTCTCGGCGGGCTCGTCGTATCCGTATCGGGGGCCGTGTGTGTTCGCGTAGGTATCGAGGTCGTCCGCCGGATCGAGGACGTTCGCCGCGACGGTGTCGGCCGGTTCGTCGGTGCCGGTGCCGGTGCTACGGAAGGAGCCGCTCGGGGTGGCCAGGTCGGCGCCCTCGACGTCGTCGGGATCGAGCACGTGGACGTCGTCGCCGACCTCGTCGTAGTCGACGATGGGAATGATCCCGGTGATCGCGTCGGCGGCCACGTCGTCGGGCTGATCGACCTCGGTGGCCGCGGGCGCAGTGCGGGCTCCGGTGGCACCGGTGGTGGCGGTGAATTCGCCGCGGGCATCGTCATCGGCGGTGCGGGCTCCGCGCGCCTTCGTCGCGCCCGCGGCCACAGCTCCGGCGGCTGCCGCGCCGGCAGCTGCCTTCTTGCCGCGGCCGAACCAGCGCCGTTTCTTCTTCGGCTCGTCGCCCTCGTGCTCGACGTCGGCAAAAGATCGGTAGGCGGCAAAGTCGTCGTCGACGGCCTTTCCGGACCGGTTGCTGCCCGACGGGATGGCGGTCGTCGGGGCGGGCTCTGACGCGGTGGGCTCTGACCCCTCCGCGTCGGAGTCGTCGGCGTCGTCGACGAGGGGAATGATCCCGGTCACCGCGTCGGAGGACTCGGGTTGCGTTGTGTCCGGGCCGGACTGCTCCGACAGCCGCCGGGACACGTCGCCTGCGGTGAAGT
The DNA here is from genome assembly GCF_049847065.1 of Gordonia sp. DT219. Taxonomy (NCBI): domain Bacteria; kingdom Bacillati; phylum Actinomycetota; class Actinomycetes; order Mycobacteriales; family Gordoniaceae; genus Gordonia; species Gordonia sp. DT219. The sequence goes on from NZ_JBNCNR010000009.1 coordinate 79,394, forward strand.
CGCGGGTCGGCGGGGGCGTGAAGCCGGGCATTCCGCTTGCGGTCCGCGAGAGCGGTGCGGCGGTACGCGGCGCCGTGTCGGCGATGGGCGCCCGGTCTGCGCCACGCGGCGCAATCGGATTCTGCGAACGCGGGAACGGGCCCGAAGCCGGTTCGGACGCCCACCGGTCGGTCTGGGGCCCCGGGGCGGTGGTGTCGTGACTCGCGGTGTCGCGGTCGGCGGTGTCGTCACTCGCGGTGCCGCGGTCGGCGGAATCGTCAGGTCCGAAGCCTTGGCCTGCGGTGTCCCGGCCTGCGGTGTCCCGGCCTGCGGCGTCCGGGCCACTCGGCCCGTCGACCCGAGGGATCTCACCGGTCAGCTCCGACACCGAGACGGCGCCGGTGCGTCCGGCCCGCCGACGGCCGTGCCCGTCACGTCGCCGGGCGGGCGCATCGTCGGCACCGCCGGCCGCCTGACTGCGGGCCAGCAGCTCCGAGACCGAGATCGGCCGGGAGTCGGTCGCCTCGTCACGCCGTGACGAGTCGTCGGACCCGGGTTCATTCGTCCCGATGTGATCCACCATCGAAGTGCGCTCTCCGTCCTTGAAGATCCATCGCCGAGGCCGCGTGGCCCTCGGCGACTCGCGTCGCTCGCGTGTCAGTGGACGTCGCGCACACCGATCCCTGATGCGGAGATATCCGACGCATCGGCCGGCTCCGCATCGAGGCGGCGAAGGATGACCCCCTCCCGCAACGCCCACGGGCAGATCTCCAGTGTATCGACACCGAGGCTGCGCATTGCCGCCTCGGCCACCAGAGCACCGGCGACGAGCTGACCTGCGCGGTCTGCGCTGACACCCTCGAGTTCGGCACGGTCGTCGCGTGTCATGCGGGAGATGAACGCGATGAGCTGGCGCAGACCGCTGGAAGTGAGGGTGCGTTTGACGCGCGGTCCGGCGCCCGAGGGCGCCGCGCCGGTCAGCCGGGCGAGGCTGCGGAAGGTCTTCGAGGTGCCGGCCGCGACGTCGGGTGTGCCCGGGGCGAGGAGCTCTTTGGCGGCCGGCCGCATCTCGGCGTCGAGCCAGTCGCGCAGTACCCCGATCCGGCGCCGGTCGGGAGGATCGTCGGGCAGCCACTCGCGGGTGACCCGGCCGGCACCCAGCGGCAGCGACAAGGCGACGTCGGGTTCCTCGTCGACGCCGTTGGACATCTCCAGCGAGCCGCCGCCGATGTCGAGCGCCAGGATTCGCCCGGCGCTCCAGCCGTACCAGCGGCGTACGGCCAGCGACGTCAGCCGGGCCTCGTCGCGCCCGGCGAGCACCTCGACCTCCACCCCGGTCCGCGCCGCGACGCGGGCGAGCACGGCGTCGGAGTTGGTGGCATCGCGCACGGCCGACGTCGCGAATGCCATCATCTGCTCGCAGCCCGAGCTCTGCGCGATGAGGGTGAATTCGGCAATGGCATCGACGAGCCGGCCGGCCGCACGGTCGGTGAGGTTTCCGTCGTTGTCGATGTGTTCGGCGAGCCGCAGTACCGCCTTCGTCGAACTCATCGGTGTCGGGTGCCCTCCCCGATGGGCGTCGACCACCAGCAGATGAACGGTGTTGCTGCCCACGTCGAGGACTCCTAAACGCACGCACACACGGTAGTGCGTGCCGTATTCGGCTGTCTGCGGCGGGTATACCTCGCGCGCGGCGTTCGGGCGGCCCGGTGCGATCGCCACCGCTGCGATGACCGATTTGCCGACCGCGGTTACCGTTGTGGAGTGCCCGAATCCAGCTCCACCGCGCCGCCCGGTTCCACCGCGCCGATGACCCCCACACCCGAGGTCGATCTCGACTTTCCGCGCGAATGGTACGAATTCGCCGATCCCGACGACCCCGAACATCTCATCAGCGCCGATCTCACGTGGTTGTGCTCGCACTGGACATGCGTTTTCGGCACCCCGGCCTGTCAGGGCATCGTCGACGGCCGCGAGTCCGACGGATGCTGCACGCACGGGGCCTATCTGTCGGACAAGGCCGACCGCAAACGGCTGGCCCGGGGGGTGTCGATGCTGACCTCCGACGACTGGCAGTTCCACAAGAAGGGCTCCGGCACCGATCCGCTGGGTCCGCGGGGCTACCTCGTCGAGGACGAGATCGACGGCGAGCCGGCACTGAAGACCCGCCGACACAAGGGGGCGTGCATCTTCTTGAACCGGCCCGGCTTCGAGCGCGGCCCGGGCTGCGCGCTGCATGCGATGGCGCTACGGCGTGGCCTGGAGCCGTTGACGGTGAAACCCGATGTGTGCTGGCAACTTCCGGTGCGCCGTGAGCAGGACTGGGTGGAGCGCCCGGACGGCACGCAGATCCTCAAGACCACCATCACCGAATACGACCGGCGCGGATGGGGCGAGGGCGGCCACGACCTGAAGTGGTACTGCTCGGGCTCCCCCGACGCACATGTCGGCGCGACCGCGGTCTGGCAGTCCTACGAGCCCGAACTCGTCGAGCTGATCGGCCGGGCCGCCTACGACGTGCTCGCCGACACGTGCCGTCGTCGAAGCATGCTGGGGCTGGTGGCAATTCATCCGGCGACCGCCGCCGCGACCTCCCGTCGCGAGACCGACATCAAATACGAGCGCCTCGACGCCGACGCCCCCGATTCACCTCACGACTCGAACTTGTAACCCAATCCACGCACCGTCACCAGGTGTTTCGGCACCGCCGGATCGGGTTCGATCTTCGAACGCAACCGCTTCACGTGTACGTCAAGGGTTTTGGTGTCGCCGACGTAGTCGGCACCCCAGACGCGGTCGATGAGCTGACCGCGCGTCAGCACCCGGCCGGAGTTGCGAAGCAGATACTCCAGAAGGTCGAACTCCTTGAGCGGCAAGGTGATCGGCGCTCCGCTCACCGACACGGTATGCCGTTCGATGTCCATCCGAACCGGCCCGGACTCGAGAACCGCCAACACGAGGTCATCGTCGCCGACGTCGCCGCCGCGCCGCAGCACCGCCCGGATCCGCGCGATCAGTTCCCGCGCCGAATACGGTTTGGTGACATAGTCATCGGCCCCGAGTTCGAGACCGACGACCTTGTCGATCTCACTGTCGCGTGCAGTCACCATGATCACCGGCACGCTCGACCGCGCGCGCAGCGACTTGCAGATCTCGGTTCCCGACACCCCGGGCAACATGAGGTCGAGCAGGACGATGTCGGGGCTGACGCGCTCGAACACCGAGAGCGCCTGGGCGCCATCGTTGACGATGCTGGCCTCGAAGCCCTCTTTGCGGAGCAGAAAGGCCAACGGATCGGCCAACGACTCCTCGTCCTCCACGATCAGTACATGCGTCACCTGCGAAACTCCTTGCTGGTCAAACGTTCTGGCCGGTTTGTGATCATGCGATCTGGGTTGCGGTCCGTCGTCGCCGCGTCGATTCGACGGAGTCGCCCGTCTGCTGCGCGTCGAGGTCCTGCGGGAGCGACAGCGTGAAGGTCGAGCCGGTGCCGGGCTGGCTCCACAGATTGATGGTGCCGTCGTGGGTGGCGGCGACGTGCTTGACGATCGCCAGGCCCAGGCCGGTGCCGCCGGTCAGCCGCGAACGCGCCTTGTCGACGCGGAAGAACCGTTCGAAGACGCGTTGCTGATCGGCGGGCTGGATCCCGATGCCACGGTCGGTGACCGCGATCGACACCATGCGCACGCCGTCGGAGGTGATCACCCGCCGACTCACCGACACGGTCGTGTTCTCCGGCGAGTAGACGATGGCGTTGACGATCAGGTTGCTCAGCGCCGTCAACAGCAGCATTCGGTCCCCGCGCACCCAGGTGTGGATGGGCCGGTCGGCACGCAGCGAGATGCCGGCCGCCTCGGCGCTGACGGCGGCACCGTCGATGGCGTTGTCGATGAGTTCGTCCACGTCGACCGCGGTGAATTCCGGCTTCTCCCCACCCTCGAGCCGCGACAGTGCGATGAGTTCGGAGACCATGTTGCCCATCCGGGTCGACTCGGCCGCCACCCGGCGACCGAAGTGCTCGACGGACTCGGCGTCGTCCGATGATTCCAGCAGCGCCTCGGCCAGCAGGCCGATCGCCCCGACCGGCGTCTTCAGTTCATGGGAGACATTGGCGACGAAGTCGCGGCGGGTGGCCTCCACCCGCAGGTTCTCGGTGTCGTCGGTGCCGTAGATCATGGCGTACCGCTCGTCGCCGTGAAAACCCAGCCGGGCCAGGCAACGCACCGATTCGGCGGTGCGTTTGGTGGTGCGTCCGGTCGAGAGGAAGCCCAGGGTCGAGGTCGGCGGCGCGAAATCGAACCGCGTCTGTTCCCCCGTCTCGAGGACCTTCAGTGAGGCCGCCCAGACCGTTTCGGCGAGCAGGTGCTCGGAGACCAGTCCGAGCTCGACGGCCCGGTGGTTGTAGAGGACGACGTCGCGGAACTCGTCGACGACGGCGACGGCCACCTCGGAGTTGCGCACGATGAGACTGAGCAGGCCGGCCTTGGTCAACTGACCGGACGGGGTGACCACGGGGTGATCGGATTCGCGCAGCGCCGCCGACTCGGGCACCTCACGGGGGCGGTCGGCGACGACGGGTGCGCCGCTGGGAACGGCGTCGGCGTCCGAGTGCTCGGCGGAGTGGGTCGCGGCGTCGGCTGAACCTGCTCGCGCATCGGTCTGGGCCGCTGCGCGGATCCGCCGACCCCAGCGCCCGAGCCCGTAGCCGAGGAACAACGCGAGCACAATCGCCACGATGGCCCCGGCAATCAATGCAGCGGTCACACTCGCAGCTTACGGTCCCGGAAACTCCACGAACATTCCCGGCGACACAATTCGGCTGCCGTTCACGCGGTGTTCCACCGGAACGTGACCTGCGGCACCGAAATCTCGTTTCCGGAGTCTCGGCCGGCCGAGACCGATGCGCGTCGGCCGACCGATGTCCCGCCGCGGGCCGGTGGGAGATCATTGCGGAACCGGCACCGCCATGTCGGCGTATTCGGGATTCTGTTCGATGAAGTGCTGCACGTACGAACAGACGGGAACAATCCGTTTGCCGGTTTCCCGGATGTCGTCGAGTACGGCCCGTACGAGCCGGCCCGCATACCCGCGGCCCGAATATGCCTCCGGGATCACGGTGTGGGTGAGTACGACCTGATACGGCTCGGACACGTAGTCGACGTAGCCGACCACGATCTCGTCGGCGTCGACGACATCGGTGCTGTCGGTGGTCAGTATTGCTTCGTACCGCTCAAGCGCAGCGGAATGAACGATGCGCAGGTGCCCCGGATCTGCCATGTACCCAATGTAGCGCCGATCACACAACCGCCGCCACGACGATTGTGTTACAGATCATGCTACCGAATCACTTCTGTCCCTGGGCCGCGACGGCCGCCGCGCCGGCGGCAGCGGCCTCCGGGTCGAGGTAGGTGCCGCCGGGGTTGCGCGGTTTGAGGTTGTCGTCGAGGTCATACCGCAGCGGGTTGCCGGTCGGGATGTTGAGTCCGGCGATGTCGGCGTCGGAGATGCCGTCGAGATATTTGACCAGCGCGCGCAGCGAGTTGCCATGCGCGGCGACCAGCACGGTCTTGCCCGCGGCGAGGTCGGCGGCGATCGTCTCGGTGAAGTAAGGGATGAGCCGCTCGACGACGTCCTTGAGGCACTCGGTCAGCGGGACCTCGGCCAGATCGGCGTACCGCGGATCGTGCGTCTGGCTGTAGGGCGCGTCGGGGTCGATCGCCGGCGGCGGGGTGTCGTAGCTACGGCGCCACAACATGAACTGCTCGTTGCCGTACTTCTCGAGGGTGTCGGCCTTGTTGAGGCCTTGCAGCGCGCCGTAATGACGCTCGTTGAGCCGCCAGTCGCGGACCACTGGAATCCACAACCGGTCCGCCTTGTCGAGGGCGATGTGCGCGGTCGAGATGGCCCGGCGCAGCACCGAGGTGTAGACCACGTCGGGCAGCACATCATGCTCGACGAGGAGCTCGCCGCCGCGACGCGCCTCGGTCTCGCCCTTGTCCGTGAGTGCGACGTCGACCCAGCCGGTGAACTGGTTGGACGCGTTCCACTCGCTCTCGCCGTGCCGCATCAGGATGAGGGTGCCGTTGCTCATGGACGATAGTTTGTCACATGCACTGCGCCCGCTCAGCGCACGCTCATTGCGTCGATCGGGCTCGCGCGGTCCGAATGTGCTCACGCGGGCCGCCGACGAACCGCGCGAGCACACTGGGCCCGCGTAAATGCTACTTGCGCAAGTCTTTTCGCAGGATCTTGCCCGACGCCGACTTCGGGATCGCGTCGATGAACTCGACGGCGCGCACCTTCTTGTGCGGGGCGACGCGGGCGGCGACGAACTCCATCACCTCGGCCTCGTCGAGGTCGGCGTCGGCCTGTTTGACGACGAACGCCTTCGGGATCTCCTCGCCGTCGGCGTCGTTGACGCCGATGACCGCGGTGTCGGCGATCTTCGGGTGCGTCAGCAGCAGTGCCTCGAGCTCGGCCGGCGGCACCTGATAGCCCTTGTACTTGATGAGTTCCTTGAGCCGGTCGACGATGTAGACACAGCCGTTCGGGTCGACCTGCGCCATGTCGCCGGTGTGCAGGTAACCGTCGGCGTCGAGGGTGTCGGCGGTGGCCTGCTCGTTGTTCAGGTAACCGAGCATCACGTTGGGGCCCTTGACCCACAGCTCGCCGGGCGCGGAGAGACCCTCCGACGGCAGCTCGATCTCTTCCCCGGTGCCCGGGTCGACGATCTTGTTCTCGGTGTTGGGGATCGCCCATCCGGTCGACGACAGCGGTGGCTCGTCGAAGCCGAGCACTGCCTTGGTGTCGAGCGGGATGAGATGGCTGACCGGGGACAGTTCGCTCATCCCGTAGCCCTGCAGCATGTGCAGGTCGAGGCGTTTGGCGACGGCCTTGCCCAGCTCGTCGTCGAGCGGCGCCGCACCCGACATCATCACCTTCAGCGACGAGAGGTCGTAGTTGTCGACGACGGGGTGCTTGGCCAGCGCCACCGCGACCGGTGGCGCGATGTAGGCGCTGGTCACCTGGTAGTTCTGGATGTTCTCCAGGAATTCGACGAGGTCGAAGCGCGGCATGATGACGAGGCGGCCGCGGTTGTAGAGCGCCGCGTTGAGCAGCACCGTCATGCCGTAGATGTGGAAAAACGGCAGCACCGCGATGACCACGTCGTCGGGCGTCATGCCCTGCAGCGGCTTGATCTGCGCGACGTTGGCGACGAGGTTGCGGTGACTCAGCGCCACGCCCTTGGGGTTGCCGGTGGTGCCCGAGCTGTACGGCAGCGCCGCCACGTGCGTCGCCGGGTCGAAGCTCACTTCGGGTGCGGGCAGACCGGCCGAGAGCAGGTCGACGGCGTTGGGATGCCCGGAACGTTCCTGCCCCTCACCGTCGAGGACGATCAGGTTCTCGTCGGCGATGCCCACCTCCTTGGCCGCCTCGGCGGCCTGGGTGAACATCGGCGAGATGGTGATGAGCATCTTGGCGCCGGCGTCCTTGAGTTGCTTGGCGATCTCGGGCGCGGTGAACAGCGCGTTGATCGTCGTCGCGGTGCCGCCGGCACGCAGGATGCCGTGGAAGACGATGGCGAAGGCGGGGATGTTCGGCGAGAGCACGCCGACCACGTCGCCGACCCCGATTCCGCGCGCCGCGAGCGATCCGGCCGCCGCGTCGATCTGCCCGATCAGCTGCCGGTAGGTGGTCTCGGCACCCGATTTCGGGTCGACGAGGGCCACCCGGTCGAGATCGGCGTCGGCGACCGAGCCGAACAGGAACTCGTAGAGGCTCACGTCGGGGATCTCGACGGCGGGGAAAGGACTGGCGAAGCTCATGGCACCTCCGTTGGCGACAGGATGGTCGGGGCAAGCGTATCAACAGCGATTGCCACGATGTGACGCAAGCCTCTGTCCGTTATGGCCGGTCTCCGGGCTCACCCGCGTCGTCGGCGACCGACGGTTCCGCGCCGGTGACCCCGGGTTCGTATCGGCCCGCCAGGGGCTCCCCCGGCTCGGGCAACGAGTCCTTGTCGATGAGGTGCTCGAAGGCCAGCAGATTGCGCAGGGACTCGCCGCGCGAGACGCGCCACGCCCATTCGCGCCGGATCGAGGTGATGAACCCGATCTCGAGCAACGTGTTGAAGTCACCGTCGGCAGCCTCGAGGACCTGGCCGAGGACGCGATCCACCTCGTCGGCGGTCAGTGCGTCGCCGGAGAGCCGGCCGACGAGGTAGATGTCGCCGATGTTGTCGATGGTGTAGGCCACCCCGTAGAGCCGGCGGTTACGTTTGAGCAGGTACCGGAAGACCTCTTCGTGGTTCTCGTCGGGATGACGGCAGACGAAGGCCTCCAGCCGCACCCCGTAGGTGCCCGCGGTCAGCAGGACCGTCGTCTTGAGTTTGCGTTCGCCGGGCAGCTCGAGCACGATGTGCTCGGCCTGCGCACCGCCGGAACTCTTGCGGCTGAACGTGATATCCCGCTCGGTGAGGACCTTTTCGAGCAGTTCGATGTGGTCGGTGTGACTCATCGTCTTCCCTTCCGATTCGCCGTCGGTGACGAACACGATCGATCAGATGGTCATGCGGGTCCGGCGCCGGCGCCACCGGCGGGTCGCCCGCACCAGCGGCGCCACCCCGACTGCCGGAATACGCTCGCGCGCAAAGGATTCCATCGCACGCGTATAGCTCGCCAGCAGGGCGTCTGTGGTGTGCTCCCAGGAGAACCGCTCGGCGTGTTCGCGGGCGGCGCGGCCCATCACGGTGAGTTGTTCGGGGCTGCTGAGCATCTTCTCCAGCGCGGTGGTCCAGTCCCCGATGTGGTGCCCGTCGACGAGCATCCCGGTTCGGCCGTCGGCGACAGCGACCCCGAGCCCACCGACATCGGCGGCCAGCACCGGCACGCCGCATGCCTGCGCCTCGATCGCGACGAGCCCGAAACTCTCCGAATAGCTCGGCACCGCAACGAGATCCGACGCCCGATATACCTGCGCCAGCCGCGGCGCGGGCTGGGGCGGCAAGAACGTGACGTCGTCGCCGATACCCAGTTCGGCGGCGAGATCGATGAGCGCGGTAGGGCGGTCGAGTCCGCTGCCGGACGGTCCGCCGACGATCAGCACATGCACCGGGCGGCGCCCGGTGGCGCGGCAGCGTTCGATCAACGGCGCCGCCGCCGCGAGCAGCACGTCGGGGGCCTTGAGGGGCTGGATGCGTCCGACGAAGGTGACGATGTTCGCGTCGTCCGGCAGTCCCAGCTCCGCGCGCGCATCCGCTTGGCGGCCCGGGGTGTAGCAGTCGAGGTCGGCGCCGGGCAGGACGACATCGACGCGGGCGGGGTCGGCGTCGTACATGGTGATCAGTTCGTGGCGTTCGGTCTCGGTGTTGGCGACGAGCCGGTCGGCCTCGGCGATCACCTGCTGCTCGCCGATCACGCGCAGCCGCGGCTCGGCGGCGTCGCCGGCGGCCAGCGCGGCGTTCTTCACCGCGGCCAGGGTGTGCGCGGTGTGCACCAGCGGCACCCCCCAGCGCTCGCGGGCGAGCCAGCCCACCTGTCCGGACAGCCAGTAATGCGAGTGGATCAGGTCGTAATAGCCGGGCCGCTGCATCGCCTCGGCACGCAACACCCCGGCGGTGAACGCGCACAGCTGGGCCGGCAGGTCGCGTTTGTCCAGTCCCTCGAACGGTCCGGCGACGATGTGCCGCACGATGATCCCGTCGGCGGCGTGTACGACGGGCGCATCGGCCGACGACGTCGCGCGGGTGAATATCTCCACCTTGATCCCGCGCCGGGCCAGCCGCCGTGCGGTCTGCCAGACGTAGACGTTCATGCCGCCGGCGTCACCGGTGCCGGGCTGCGCCAGCGGCGAGGTGTGCACCGAGATCAGTGCGATGCGCCGCGGCCGGGACGAGGTCATTGTTTCAGCTTAGAGAAGCCGCGGCAGGCGGTTCGGTTCAGCGCCCCTGGGCGGTCGTCGCCGCACGGACGCAATTGGCGCCCATTGACACTTTGACAAATGTGTCTCACTATCAGAACATGATCGATGTGGCGTCTCATAGTCCGCTTTTCCGGCTTCGTTCGGGGGCGCAGTGGCGTGACCCGTTCGGGATGTATGCCCGATTGCGCACCGAATCGCCGGTGCATCACGTCGTCGACGACGAGTCCGGCGCCGACTTCTGGGTGTTGAGTCGGCACGCGGACGTGATGGCCGCGGCGACCGATCCGGCGACCTTTTCCTCGGCGGCCGGGCTCACCGTCGTCGACGGTGAGATCGAGGCCATCGGGATGGCCGACAATCCGCCGATGGTGATGCAGGATCCGCCCGGCCACACCGCTTTTCGGGCCCTGGTGGCCCGCGGCTTCACACCGCGGCAGGTGCGTGCCGTGGAGCCGCGCGTGCGCGAGTTCGTCACCGCCCGGCTCGACGAGATCGCCCACGATGCCGCCGATGATCCGGTCGACATCGCCGAGCGGCTCCTCAAACCGCTGCCGAGCATGCTCGTCGCCCATTATCTCGGTGTGCCCGAACCAGATTGGCCGCGTTTCGACGAGTGGACCGACGCGATCGTCGGCGCGGTGGCCGGCGCCGGTGGCACGGACTCGCCACCCGCCGCAACCGCCGGCGCGGCCACCACAGAGTTGCTGGGCTACTTCGCCGATCTCATCGCCACCCGCCGCCGCGAGGGTGCGCCGGGCCCCGACACCGTCTCGGCGCTCGTCGCCGCCGGGACGGCCGACGACGACGCCGGTCTGGTCTCGATCCTCGCGTTCGTGTTCACGATGATCGCCGGCGGCAACGACACCACGACGGGTCTGCTCGGCGGGTCGCTGGCGTTGCTGGCCCAGCATCCCGAGCAGCGCGCCCGGCTCGTCGCCGACCCCGATCTCATCCCCGACGCCGTCGAGGAACTGTTGCGCCTGACCTCACCGGTACAGGGCCTGTGCCGGCGCACCACCCGCCCGGTCCGTTATGACGACACCCCGGCGGGCCCGGTCGAGATCCCGGCGGGACGCAAGGTGCTGCTCTGTTATGCCGCCGCCAACCGGGACCCGGCGGTCTTCGGCCCCGACGCCGACACGCTCGACATCTTCCGGGCGCCGCGCGGGATTCTCACCTTCAGCCACGGCGATCACCACTGCCTCGGCGCCGCGGCGGCCCGCATGGCCGCGCACGTCACCATCGCCGAACTCCTCGCCCGCTTCCCCGAGTTCGAAGTCGACGTCGACGGAATCGAATGGGCCGCAGGCAATTACGTGCGACGCCCGACGCATGTCCCGTTCCGGCCCGGACACCTTCCCGTCGACGCGGCCGGCCGATGACCGCGCCCTCGGACTGGCTGGCCGCCGACCGCACCGATCTGGCCACCGGGCGCATCCTCGACACCGCCGAGGCACTGTTCGTCGCACACGGGGTGTCCGCGGTGACCATGCGTGACGTCGCCGCCGCGGTCGGCTGCTCGCGCGCCACGCTCTACCGCTATTTCCCCGGCCGCGACCGGCTGCTCGCGGCGTATGTCGAGCGCACCGCGCGCAACATCGGGGTCGCCGTCGCCGCGACGCTCACCGACGCCGGCTCGCCCGCCGATCGGTTGGTGCGCGCCGTCGAGACGGCCCTGTCGGGGGTGCGTGGCAGTCCGGCGCTCTCGCAGTGGTTCGACGCCGACATGGCCGGCACGGCGAGCAACCTCGCCCTGCTGTCGCCGGCGATCGATGCGCTGGCCACCGACATCCTGACCCGGCTCGCACCGGCCGGGGACGCCGGGACCGACCCGGCCGGGCCGATCGCCGCGCGCGCGGGCTGGCTGGTGCGGGTGCTGGTGTCGCTGTTGGCCGCGCCGGCGCCCGACACCGCGACCGAACACGATTTGCTGCTGCGCTTCGTCGTGCCGGTGGTACTCCCCGAGCCGATCCGATAACCGGCCGAACGCAGCCGGATCGGCGGCCGCGGCGCCTGCGTCCGGGCCCGATTCGCCGCCGCGAGGAGCCTCCCCTACACTTCAGTCGGTAACGGTTGTCATTTGCGTAAGGGGTTCGAAAAGATGAAGCGTGTGCGTATGAGAAGCGCTGTGGTCGCCACCACCGGTCTGCTGAGCGCGGCGGCCCTGGTGCTGTCCGGTTGCTCGGGTGACAGTGGCCCGAACGCCGACGGCAGGCCGACCGTGGTCACCTCGACCAACGTCTGGGGATCGGTGGCGTCGGCGGTCGCAGGCGATGACGCCCAGGTCACCGCACTGTTCACCAACTCCGCGGAGGATCCACACGAATACAATCCGTCGGCCTCCGATACCGCCAAGGTCGCCGACGCCTCGGTCATCGTGATGAACGGCGGCCACTACGACGAGTACATGGAGCGGGCGGCGGGCCAGAGCGCAGGCACCGTCGTCAACGCCTTCGACACCATGACCGGCGGTCACTCCGACTCCGAGCTCAACGAGCACGTCTTCTACAACCTGGCCGTCGTGGGGCAGGTCGCCACCAAGATCGGTGACGCGCTCGCCAAAAAGGATGCCGCACACGCCGACACCTACCGGGCCAATGCGCAGCGCTTCAACACCGAACTCGCCGGCGTGCGCGAGCAGGTCGGTCAGATCAAGACCGCTCACAACGGAACCAAGGTCGCCCAGACCGAACCGCTGGCCGCCTACCTGCTCTCCGACGCCGGACTCGTCGACGTCGCTCCGGCCGGATTCACCGCCGCCGTCGAGGAGGGTCAGTCACCCTCGGCCGCCGACCGCGCCACGCTGCAGGATCTGCTCACCTCCCACACCGCGAAGACCCTGATCTACAACGTCCAGGCGGTCGACCCGGTCACCGAGGCGTTGCTCACCGTTGCCCAACGTGCGAATGTTCCGGTCGTGCGGTTCACCGAAACCCTGCCCGATGGCGTCAGCGACTACGTCGTCTGGCAGCGTGATCAGGTCGCGGCTCTCGCCAAGGCGTTGAACGCAGCCCCGGCCTGAGGCGAATATCCTGATCGTCCGAGACCCCTGACCGCCCGAGACCATGACCGCCCGAGATCACTGAACCGGTGTATCGCCCGACACCGGCACGCCCTGCTGACGAACGAGACTCATCGATGACCCCTACGCCCGTCGCGTCGTTCGACCACGCCACCCTCGCCTTCGGCGAGCGGGTGCTCTGGAATGACCTGGACCTGGCGATCGACTCCGGCGAGTTCGTCGCCGTCCTCGGTCCCAACGGTTCGGGCAAGACCTCGTTCCTGCGGACGCTGCTCGGGCAGTATCGCCTCACCGCGGGCCGGCTGACGGTCACCGACGCCGTCGGCTACATCCCGCAGCAGCACGCCGACGACGCCGACACCATGGCGCTGCGCGGACGCGATCTGGTGGGTTTCGGTGTCGACGGCGCGCGGTGGGGTATCGGACTGCGTGGATATCGCGAACGCCGTCGCAAGGTCGACGCGGCGCTGGCCGAGGTCGGTGCCCGCGCCTATGCCGACGCACCGGTCGGGGTGCTCTCCGGCGGCGAGCAACAGCGGCTGCGGGTGGCCCAAGCACTGACCACCGACCCCGAGTTGTTGCTCTGCGACGAACCGCTGGCCAGCCTCGACCCGGCCAGCCAGGAGCGCGTCGTCGAGCTCATCGATCAGCGGCGCCGCACCGCGGGCACCGCGGTCGTGCTGGTGACGCATGAGATCAACCCGGTGATGCCCTACGTCGACCGCGTGCTGTACCTGGCGGGCGGAAGGTTCCTGGCCGGTCCGCCCGATGAGGTGATGACGACGGCGACACTCTCCGAGCTGTACGGCAGCCACGTGGAGGTGGTGCACGTCAACGGCCGCATCCTGGTTGTCGGCGGCGAAGAGGGCACCGCGCACTGCGATGTGCACCCGGAGATCGAGCGCCGGTGAGCACCACATCGACCGTCCTGGCCGCCAACGTCGACTTACGCGACTTCTGGAACTTCGGCGAGACCGCGCGCCTGCTGCACTACGACTTCGTCTGGCAGGCGCTCATCGCACTAGCTCTGCTCGGCGTGCTGGGCGGAATCCTCGCCCCGCTGATCGTCTCCCGGCAGATGTCGTTCGCGGTGCACGGCGCCAGCGAGCTCTCGGTGACCGGCGCGGCGGCCGCCCTGCTCGCCGGCGTGAGCGTGAACGTGGGTGGTGTGATCGGCGCGGTCATCGCCGCCGCCGTCTTCGGGATCATGGGAAGCCGCGCGCGCGAACGTGATTCGGTCATCGGCGTGGTGATGGCGTTCGGCCTGGGGCTCGGCGTGTTGTTCCTCGCCCTCTATGGCCGGATCGGGGCCGGTTTCGCGTTGCTGACCGGGCAGGTGGTCAGCGTCGGCATCCACGGCCTGACGGCCATCGCGATCACCACCGCGGTCGTCGTGGTGGTGCTCGCCGTGATCTACCGGCCGGTGCTGTTCGCCTCACTCGATCCGCGCGTCGCCCAGGCGCGCGGGGTGCCGATGCGGACGTTGTCGGTGGTGTTCGCGATCCTGGTCGGCCTCGCAGCCGCGCAGGGCGTGCAGATCATCGGGGCGTTGCTGGTGATGTCGCTGATGATCACGCCCGGTGCGGCGGCGGCCCGCCTGAGCTCCAATCCCACTGTCGTCCTTGGACTGTCGGTGCTGTTCGCCGAGATCGCCGCGGTCGGCGGGCTGCTGCTGTCGTTGGCGCCGGAGCTGCCGGTGTCGGTGTTCGTCACCACGATCTCGTTCGTGATCTACGTGGTCTGCCGCATCGTCGGATCACGGCGCAGGCACTCGACCCGAAGCTGACGACGGCAGCAACCGAGCGACTTCGTGATGGCATAGTTCAGTTCTGACTCCGCGAAAATGGTCTTCGGAGTAGCCTGCGAAGTGTGGTGAATGCCCGCACACGCGTACGAACCACGGTGATCAGCATGGTGCTGGCCCTGGTCGTCTGCGGACTCGGCGCTTGCACCCATCTGAACTCGGTTCCCGAATCCGCGCCCGGGAACACCCATTTCGCCGCAAGAGTCGAGACCACGAGCACGGGTCTGAGTCTCAACGGAAACCCTTGGTGGCCTTCCGGATTCAACGCTTATCAGCTCGGCACCGACTGGGCGGTGAACACCGGCTGCGGGGCGGAGGTGGATCTCGACGACTATTTCGCCAAGCTGCCTCCGCGCGCACTCACCCGTTTCAACCTGTATGCGTCATTCGCGGTCAACAAGCACACCGGCGGACTGGATTTCGGGCCCCTCGATGCCGTGTTCGCCGCGGCCAAACGCCACGGCCAGATGGTACTGCCGGTCTTGACCGGCTCATCAGGCGATTGTGAGAACGGCGTGTTCAAGGATCGTTCGTGGTATGCCGGTGGCTGGCTCACCACGCGCGCGATCGGCGGGATGACCTATGCGGACTGGATGTCGATCGCGGTGCGGCGCTGGGCTGCCGAAACCTCGGTCGCCGGTTGGGAACTCGTCGGCGAACCGGAGACCAGCACGTGCAGCGCGAGCGGTTGCGACCTGTCTGGACGCACCTGCGGATCCGGTGCCGCCCAGGTATTGCGCGACTTTCTCGACTCCGCGGGTCGCCGATTGCGCGACATCGATCGGGGCCACCCTGTGTTCGCCGGTTTCACCGGTGGCGACCAATGTGGCACAGCCGGTACCGACATGGATCTCGTCGCGCAGTCCCCACAGATCGACGTGCTCGATTACCACGACTATCGCAACGACGAGGGCGTCCCACCCGCGGGCAGCGACTTGAGTGCGCGAATCGCACTGGCGCACAGACTAGGTAAGCCGATCGTCGTCAACGAACTCGGCATCAGGGCCGGAGCGTGCCGGTCGACGGCAACCCGTGCCACCGAACTCCGAATCCGGTTCTCCGACATCCGCCGAGCGGGTGTCGCGGGGGCATTGTTATGGGCCTTCGTCCCCGATCCCCGAAATGACCAATGCACCTACGACATCGGGTACGACGATCCCGCGTGGCGGGTCGTCGCCGGAGCGATCGTCTGAGCGCAGGCCCCCCGAGCTGTCGCCTCTCAGCCCGCGCTGCTGCCGGTCACCCGGTATACCCGCCAATCCGGGAGATCAGCACCTTGGTTGCGGACGTCGAGCACCCGAACTGCGACCTGTGCGCCGTTGTCATACAGCGTCGGATACCGCTGGTTGAGTGCGTCGGAGACTCCACGCCCCTCGTCGGGGACTGCCAGCATGTACTGCACTCCCGCCGATTTGGGGCTGTTGAGGATCTCGGTGAAGTCGGGATCCGATGGGATCACGAACTGTTTGGGCCGTACCGATTGCACGACGACCGCGAATCCATAGACGGTGTCGGTGAGCACGCTGCCATCGGGCAGATCGAGCGAGTCCAGGTAGTGCGCGAGGGCGGCTTCGGTGGAGAAGCTACGCACGATCCGCCGCTCGTCGAGGTATCGCTGCGACACCGAGTCCGGGCGCGGCCACACGACCGACGCCAGCGCGTACTCCTGCGGTGCGTACTTCTGCGAGCTCATACCGAAGACCGTGGTGGGCAACGACACCAGCATCACGAGGACGGCGACGGCACCGGACAACACGTATCGTCGGGTCGGCCCGCCGGTCCAGTCGGGCCGAAGGGCCGAGCGCGGCCCCAGCCGCCGAAAGGGCGCCTGCTGTCGCGCCGGGACCGCAAGCAGCGCGACCAGCGCCGCCAGCAGGATCACGGTGATGTAGAACCGCAGGAATCCGAACGTCGAACCCTGTGTGTAGGTGTAGATCTGGAACAGCAGCACGGCGCCGATCACGGCCAGCGGAACCAGCACGGCGTACAGGCGGTGATGTCTGGCACGCAGGACGAGGACGATGACGGCCAGCAGCGGAAGCAACGGTGCGAGGATCGCGAGCTCGGTCATCGAGAACCGCAGCGCCTCGGCCACACCATCGGACCCGCTGCCACCGGACTCTTCGATGATCGAGGCGTTGCCGTACTCGGAGGAGAACTGCGCGAACGCATTTCCGGTGATGAGCCACCCGGCGAATGCCCAGCCGATGAACGCCAGGGCCGACGGCGACTCGACGAGCACCACATCGAGCACGGTACGGCTGAAGCGTTTTTCTCGGTCTGCCCGGCGGAAACTGACCCAGGCCACCACGAGTGCGGCCACCGACGCCGCCGCTCCGCCGTCGTAGCGCGTGAGGTAGCCGAGAGCCAATGCGATTCCGGCAACGGCCAATTCGTGGACGTCGTCGGTGTCGACCCAGCGCATGAGCCGACGCGCCGCCCACGCCAGGAAGAACAGGTACGGTGCCTCACTCATACCGTTGGCGCCGTACAGGATGATCATGGGGTTCAGCGCATAACACGCGGTGACCAACGTGGCGACCACCGGATCGATGCCCCGGTCGCGTGCCACCCCGGACACCTGGACCACCGATCCGGCCATGAACGCCGCCGACATGATCACCGCCGACACCGCGTCGGTGGTCATCTGCGGAATCCACGGGGTCACCGCGGTCAGCGGTAGCTGTGCGATCGCCGTCAACGGCGTGAACACGAATCCGATGGCCGCCAGATGCGGACTGCGACTGAACAACACGGCCTGCGCGGACTGCACCCGCGACAGCGCATCACCGAAGTACAGGTGCACACCGACTGCCAGATACAGCCCCACACCGAGATACGTCGCGAAGACCGCGACGAAAAGCCAGACCACCCGGCTGCGCGTCACGTATCGGGATCTTTGCGCTCGGTGCCGGACCCGACCGAACCGGCGTCGCGGGCGCCACCGGTGTCCGGCGGTCCCCCACCGCCGGTGAGACCGTGCGCGGTCTTCTCCCAGTACGACGGATTGACCAAGATCTGCCACATGCCCTTGATCGCAGCAATGCTCATCAGCATCCAATACATCGGAACCAGCAGCGCGGAGACCACCAGTTCGCTGCGGTCGTCCTCGCGGATCGCCATCAGGTTCATGTACAGCGCCGCGCCGTTGCCGAAGATCAACGACAGCAACGACAGGTAGTAGATCGGCCCCCAGAACAGGTCGGCGACCACGGGCGGTTTGCCGGCGATCCACAGGACCAGGATCAGCCAGAAGACCATGTTCATACACGCGATCAGCGGGGTTCCCGCGATGAGGAACGTGAATCGGACCCACGCGACCGGACCGAGGATGCGCCACAACGCGATCGGGTGCCGCATGTGCACCAGCCACGTCTGCATGTAGCCCTTGTACCACCGTGACCTCTGCCGAACCCAGTTGATGGCATCGACATTGGCCTCTTCGAGGGTGACCGAGTCCAGGACAGCGGTACGGTATCCGCTGTCGGCGATGCGCACCCCGAGGTCGGCGTCCTCGGTGACGTTGAACGGGTCCCACGCCCCGATGTCGTCGAGTACGTCGCGCAGGAAGTGATTGGACGTGCCGCCCAACGGAATCGGGGCACGGCTGACCATCATTCCCGGCAGCAGGAACCCGAACCAGACGCCGTAGTCGGCGGTGAACCAGCGGGTCAACAGGTTGTCGGTGGCGTTGTGAAAGCTGAGTTTGCCCTGCACGCACACCACCGACTCGTCCCCGATGTTCTGGAAAACCCATACCGCCCTGCGCAATTGGAGCTTGTCAGGTTTGTCCTCGGCGTCGAAGATGGTGACGATGTCGCCGGTGGCGAAGTGCAGGCCGTAGTTGCACGCCTTGGGTTTGGTGCGCGGCTGCGCCGGCGGGGTGAGCACCACCGTGACCACCCCGCCTTCGTCCTCCATCGCGCGTGCCGCCCGGATGGTCGGTTCGTCGTCCTCCTCGAGCAACAGCAGCACCTGCAGCTTGTCGGGTGGGTACTCGATCGATTCGACCGCCTTGATCAGGTCGCCGACCACCTCCGGTTCTCCGTAGGCCGGCACCAGGACCGTATAGGGAGGGAGGTCGTCGTCGGCGAGGGCGCGGGCCATCTCGTCGGAGACGGCGATCGCACCGTTGACCAGTCCACGCCGGAAGATGATCAACCGGTCGATCAGGGTGACCACGTAGGCGATCGTCGCAATGCCGACCAGCGTCGCGACGGTGGTCACCGGAAAGAAGGCCAGCGACACGATCACGACGAGGAGCAGGGCGAGCCCACCAAATTTCTGTGGCCGCGAGAACGCGGTCGACGCCGACGCGTCGGCGTCGGCCTCGCGTAGACGTTCCACCGCGTCGTAGAGGGCCTGTTGTCGATAGTCCTCGTCGACGAGCAGGTCGGCAACAGCGCGGGTCGGCCTGGTGCACCGGCTCCGCGGGTCGCGGTCGGCGTCGTCACGCCCGGGCGTGCTGCGCGGCCCGACGTCGTCGATGCTCATCGGCCACCCTCCCGGCCGGCGAGGGCCACTTGGGCGTCGACGAGCCCACCGGCCAAGCCCACCAACAGATCTCGGTCCTTGTAGGTGTGCGTGCTGTCCTGGATCGCCGCATTGCCGCGAAAGAGAACGGTGAACATGGTGTTGAGATTCTGGGTCACCGTGAACGCCGGTTGCGGGAAGTAGGCGTCGGTCTCATGGTTGTCGACCGCCCAGAGCATCACCTGTTGGGTCTTGCTCCCGTTGTCCCACCACCACGACACCACCGTGTAGGTGAGGTAACGCGCATCGTCGACAACCGTCGTCATCCGCGCGCGCACGCCGTGCGGCATGGGGACCTCCACCGTCGTGGCGAAACGGTAACCGACCATGTTGTAGCGGAAAATATAGAAGTACGTCTGCAGCGAGAGCGGGTGCGCGGAGTCGACGGAGTCGACGGCCACTCGCCGCGGATGCGACTGCTTGTCGAATTGCGGACTGCCCTGCTTCTGCACCACCATCTGCCGGTTCATCACCGATCCGGAGCCGTACAACCGGTCCGCCCAGTCGTAGCTGCTGACCGATTCCTGCCGCCAGTCGTCGGGCAGGACGAGCGGAACCCCGACCGGCATGCCGCCGATGGTGGTACTCGGCTCGTTCGTCCCGGTCACCGGCACCGGGACGAATGCGATGCCGATCGCCGCCAGGACCAGCAACAGTCCGGGCCGACGTACCCGGGCCGATGTGGGTGGTGCCACGTTGCGGCCCAACGGGGACCACCCGAGACGATGTCTCCTGCGATAGTCGAAGTACATCGCACACGACGCCACCAGTGCGGCGGCGATGGCGGGCACGACGACGATCAGGATCTCGTGGTTGCCGCCGCCGACGGCGTCGAACGCGATCAATATCGCAAGGCCGGTGACCGCCGACAGCGTCGCACCGATGATTCCGCGACGTCGGGTGCGACCGACGGCGATCAGCGTCGCACCGGCACCGACGACGACCATCACCGCACCGGCCGCGACCGGGCTGCCCCCGGCCGCGAGGATCGCCACCTGCATCGGAACCGGCCAGATCAGCAACGCCAGCAGCCAGATCCAGCGATATCGCGCCACCGGCCGCAGGCCGAACAGGATGATCGCGCCGCCGAGTACGAACAACCAGAGCGCCAGCAGGTCCACGTGGATCGCGAGGTAGGCCCGCGCATAGCGTGGATCGACCATGGCCTGCATCGACACCGCGAGCAGAAGGATGATCGAGCCCACGATCACATCGGTCTGCCGGTCGTAGATCGGCGGTTCGGAGCTGGGCCGCCACGATTTTCCGATGGCCGCGATGAGGACCAGCACCAGCAGGACCGGGAGGTAGACGATGACCGTCAACGCCTTGATCTCCAGGATCACCGAGTCGATGGTCCGCCGGAAGGCGATCACGGTGAGCGCCGCGAGCACCAGCCACCGCAGTGTGATCACCATCGACGGTGACCGCACCATCTGCACCCAACCGCTGGGTCGTCCCGGCGGTCGGGCCCGCGCGATCGTGGCGTCTCCGGGCGCGAGTGTCATCGACCGTCCCGGTCGTTCTCACCCGGCCTGCGGCGCCGGCGGATCACGAAGATCACCCCACCGGCCACAATCGCCACGGCGGCGACCACGCCGACGATGATCCCGACCGTCGCAGCCGTTCCGGAGTCCGACGACGATGCCTCGGGCTGCGGGGCGTCCGCGGCAGCGTCGACGTAGATCGGCTGCTGGTCACGAACCTTGACCAGGGCATCACCGGTGAGCGACGTCCAGCGGTTGTCGTCGCCGAGCCACCGGAGCAGGTCGTCGAGATCAGACGCGTCGCCGGTGGAGGACGCCACCAAGACGGTGCGGCCACCGGCTTGGGTGGTCTGCAGGGAGCCGTACCGCAGCGCCGGGTTCAGCGTCACCTGAGCCGACGATCCGGATGCCGCACGAACGGTGACAGTGCCGCCCGCGGAGCCCACCGGCAACGACAGAGCCGGCAGGCCCTTTCCGTCAGCGGAGATCAACACGGCGGGCTGATCGGACGACGCAGCGTCGGCCATCGACACCACGTCGAACCCCAGCGGGATCACCGAGAGCCGCTGTAGGCCGGCCGCGATGCCGACGGCGCGAGTGACATCGCCGACATCGCCCTTGGTCCACGCCAGCTTCGTCCACGGCATCAGCGATTCGGGCACCGACCCCAGCCCGGCGGGTTGCGGCGGGTCGGCGACATCGCTGGTGATCTCTCCGGCCGAACTCAGGGACAGACTCGAGCGGTTACCGCTGCCGCAGCCCCCGCTCACCCCGCCACGCTCGAGGGTCAGCGTCAGCTCGGTGTTGCGGGTCACCGCGTCGTCGGGCAGATCGACCCAACTGTTGAAGCTGCCCGAGGAGTCGATCGGCAGGGTGGCGATCACGCGTTGGCCGATGCGCACAGATATCACCGCGTTGTCGCCCCCGGCGGGAGCATACGACCCGATGAGCTGGACCCGGATGTTCTTGGACGGGCGGCCCAGCCGGGTCTGGTCGATGCCGATCGAGATCGACGGCCAGTCGTTGGAGGTGACCTCCTGATCCCCGATCCCCAGGTCGGCGAGCGTCGTCACGTCCGGGGCGAGTTGGGGTGCGTCGTAGAGCGGGCCGGCGACCGCCGACGAGCTCAAGGCGATCGACGCGAGGTTGCTCGTCAGGAATCGCGCCTGCGCGACAAGCTGATCGGCGGGACCACCGAGAGCGAGGTACGCCGATCCCTGTGACCCGGTCCGCAGGCTGAGGCCGGGCGGCGCCGACGAATCGATCACGATCTGACGTTCGAGAGGACCGGGTGCGCTCGGTGGTGACATGTCCGAACGGGGTCGCCCCAGCGTCGTCACCCCGACCGAGGCTGAACCGTAGTGCGCGGTGACAGCAGCCGCGAGATCGACAGCCGCAGCGCCCTCGGCCTGTTGTACATCGTCCGGGATGACCAGGGTGAGTTGCCGAAGAATCGGTGGCAAGAACTGCGCGACGGTCTGCGGAATCGATTCGCGGCCGGTGAATGTCACCGTCGCATCCCCGATGGTGAATGCGTTGTCGGGATCGAATTGGCAGGTGCCCTGGACGGTCAGGTAGTCACGCAACGTGATGTCCGCGGCATTGCCGTTCGTGGTCACGCCCCGCAGCGGCAGTGCGATAGGGGCATTCGGAATGTTCGGGATCTGCGTTCGCGAAATGAGTCGCGTGCCCTGCAATACGTCGACCGTGCCGCCAGTGACGAAGGACGGCAGCGTCACCACACCGCGCAGGACATCTGGGGACAGGTTGTCGGGCACCGGAATCGACAGCGGCACCTCACCCTGCTGGCCGGGAAACGTGATCGTCGGCGACGCACCGATCTGTTTCAGGGACAACGGGGCCGGCGGATCGCCCGGCGCCGCGTCGGCGATACTCCCGGGCCCGGCCCCGAGCCCGAGGACGAGCAGGCTCACCGCAATGGTGCGGATGGTCACGGCGATACATGTACGCGCGGTCATGAATTCCTTCACGGTCGGCGTTCGTCCCGATGGGCGCGATCGCTCGTCGTTCTCACGATGGTCGATTCTTACGAGAGCCGACACTATCGGCAAATCGTCGGTTGCACGGATTGGGCCCGCGCCTATGCGCACTCACCATCTCGCTCGGTTCCCCGATTACCCTGCGCAACGTCCTGCCGCCAGCGCTTGCGCTATTTCGCCGACAGCGACAGATCTCGCCGCGAGGCGAAACGATTTACCGCCGGCGCGGCTACTCCTCCGGGCCGCCCGGATTGCAGCGCGTGGCCACCATCTCCTGCTGGGACACGACCGGCCGATCGGGCTCGATGTTCCAGCTCGGCTTGTCCGGATCGACGAGGCGTGCGTAGGTCCAATGACAGTCGAATTGCGCTCGCATGCCGGGAGTATCGGCGTTGCGCGCGAACGCCAGCACCTCCGACCATGCGACGTCGGCACCGTCGGTGGAGGTGGTCTTGCGGCCCGAGGGGGTCGGGTAGATCTGCAGACTCGGCCCCACCTGCGTCTGCACCCACTCGACGTGATCGACATACGGCGGCCGGTACACCGGATCGGTCGTGGGGCTGGCCGCACCCGATTCGTCCCCGGACGACGTCGGTGTCGTGTCCACAGATGTGGTGGCGGGGGCCGACGTCGGCGCAGGCGCCGAATCGTCCCCGCAGGCCGACAGTCCCGCGGCCAAGGTGGCCGCCACGGCGACACCGACGACAGCGACGGGCACCCTGTTCCAGGGACGACGATTCATTCTGACGAGCATAGGCGCGGATGCGCGATGCTCGTCTACCAGGAACCTCACGTTCACGCTGGCCCCGCAGCCTTGATCGCAACGATCTGATCAGCCACTTCGGCGCCATTTGCGAGAATGCGATAGTAAGAATCTCAGTCCGACAGCCACCCGCGCGCGACAAAGTTAACCAAACCTCCCGACACCAGAAGCCAGATCTCCTGCCATTCTTGCCGGCGATTGATAGCCAGGCAATCCTGGCTGGCGCCGCCAGTGGAGAGCTCGGCAGTCAGTGTCCATTCACGCTGAAGTGCCACCATCGACGGCACTTCCTCCTCGCAAGCTTTTGCGATTCGCCGACTCGACCAGGTTACGGCCAGACGACACTGATCAGACCATGCCAAGGCCAAACGCACCTGAACCGTCGACATAGCTGCCTGCTATGTTGGATGTCTTGACAGATATGGGGGATTATTTTGCTGGTAGATCCAGACGTCCTGAGGTTGTTCGCGTCTCAAACAGTCAACGCTGCCGCGACGATCAAGTCCAATAGTCCGCGCGGGTCCATCGCTGGTGCGTGCGCTGGCATGCCGGGGTCCTCAGCACTGTGGGCTGCGCGGATGGTCGACCCATTCGCGGGTGACGTGAGTGACCGAATGGCGGGGGATTACAGCACGTTAGCCGACAAAGCACGGGTTCTGCAAACTCGTATCAAGTTGCCGACGACGAGTTCGCCGACGTGCTCAGGAAGACGTTCCCCTCATGATCCCTTCCCGTCCCCGCCTCATGTCATGGAATTTCGACGCGCTCATCACCACGCCAATCGCTCTGCGGATACAGGGTGTGGCAAGTGAGCAGGCTGCGGTCGATATCTCGAAGAATTGCGATGCCCTACCGACTCTGCGGGCGTGGGAGGGCACCGCGCATACGGCCGCCGTCGAAGCATTCGGGCGAGCGAGACGTGAAGGGGCCGAGGTCTGCGACCTCGCAGACGGCCTCGCCGGCGCGTTGGAGACAGGCTATCACGCTCTCACCACCGCTAAACGGAACCTTCTCGACAAAGTCGCCGACATCGAGGCTGGCCAGTTCCACGTAACTGACGGTTGGGTCGTTCTGCTGAATCCGGTGGAGATGTCGTCGGACGAACTCCGCGAAAATATGGAGCTACGCAACGACTTCCAGATTCAACTCAACTCTGACGTCATTACCATGGGCGCGGCGGACCACAGTTTAGCCACCGGCTTGCAGACTGCAGCGAAGAAGGCCGGGTATGTTCAACATGATCCGAACTTGATGGAGCTTGTAACCGGTTCAGCAACACCAGAACCCCAGTCCGACGTCCCGAATCCATTGAGTCTTCCAGGCCAGATGTATCAACAGCATATTCGTGATGAAGATGCGGCAATAACAATCACTGGCACCGAAACGGGCACCAATGCCGAGGGTGAACCTACCAAGACGTTGCACATGCAGGACGGCAGCAAAAAGGTATTCACAGAAACCATAACATATGCCGGCTCAAGCACTAAACGACCGATGTACGTCGAGGAAGATTTCGACCCAAGTGGCAAACTTGTTGCCACAACCAGGGTATACAAAACCGACTTCAATGCCGACGTCACTTCGATTACATACGCGGACGGAACCCTGGTTCAAACAATGAAGTATCCAGATGGAACCCAGTCGGGCATGGTATTCCCTGTCGGAAAGGATCCCAAACCCATTCCGGCGGACAGCAATTTCTTCTCGCACCCTGCGTTGACAACTGCGGGCGGAGTAATATCTGGCGTCGAAACAGGAACCGGCGATGCTCTGAAAAAGGGCTTACCTACGCTGACGAAGGCGACCGTCGAAGACCTCCACTATGGCGCGAAGTTCGGTGGTCCCGCTCTTGCGGTCGGGACAGCCCTGTACGACGTGACTGTTGCCGAAACACCCGAAGCAAAATGCCAGGCAGGCATATCCGGGGCCGCTAGCGTCGCGGGCGGCTGGGGGCTCGGCGCACTGGGGGCGATGGTTCCGGTCCCCTATTTGGATGTCGCCACCGCGGCCGGCGGTGCAGCGGTCGGTTCATGGGGCTTCGGCTGGCTAGGATCCGAACTCGGAAAGGCGGTCTGTTACTGATGCAAGAACTCGAACCGATCCCTGAGGGCTGGAATGCGCTCCGGGGTCAGTCGAGAGCCATCGCGGCCTTGGTCGCAGTTTTTGGGACCATTGCTCTGTATTGGACTTATCACGGAATTCGGGCGGTAACAGAAGGGCGATTCCTATACTGTACGTTCTACCTTTGCGCCGCAGCAGCATTCGCATCAGTATCCGCGCTGTCGTTGCTGGTCGTTTTGCAACGTCATCGCACCGATATTCGCGCCGGATCGTTGACTCAGGGACCCACCGGAGCACTCACGATCGGCACGTCGACGAGTTTTCGATCGGGATACATGGCGATAGTCGTTTTCGGTGCATCCAGCTGCGGGGTGTTCGCCTATGGTGTTCCATCGCATGCGCTGTCTTTTCCCATGACCAAGGGTCAAGGTTTGGTGTTCCCCTTTGTGGTCGGCGCGATCGGCCTCTTTCTCCTAGTACTAGGTGCCCTATTTGCGAACCGCAGATTACAATTCCCCCGTATTATCTGCACCCCCAAGCAAATCGGCGTCGTCAGTTTCAAGAACTCTGCTATCGCCTCCTGGGACGACATCGCCTCAATCGAGGCGGTAGCCGGACAGAAGAACGCGGATCTCTCGATCACGTCAACTGGCGCCGCGGAACCACTCCGTGTGAATGCGGACCTGCTGGCTGTCGGCGCTGTTCCCCTGTACTCCATCCTCAGGCACTACCTGCGACATCCGGAAGAGCGGGGTGAACTCGGCGATGGCCGTGCACGGGATCGATTCACCGGCGCGTCCGCCATAGCGGAGTAGTGCGAGAGTCCGGCCTCACGCATCCACGGTCTTCTTGAGAGGCTCCATATCGTTCGGCAACTCGCGCGCCGGACAGTGGTCGGGGGGACGACGCCGGCGAGCGCCATCGGCGCCCATCCGGGCACCGATGCCGTTTTGAATCCCGAACGTTCTCCCTCGGCCGTGGCGATTCTGGAAGCATGGGGCCCATGTCCCCCACGTCCCACCCGCACCACGCCGCGGCATGCCGTCTCCGACCGGTCCGATGACCGCCGCGACGATCCACGCCGGAGATCAGGTCGGGGCCGGGACGTACGTCGACATCGGCGGCGACCTGATCTGGCATTTCGTGGGTGGGGACCCGGCAGGCACACCGACGGTGCTGCTGCACGGCGCATTCGCGTCGGCATCGACGTGGGGTCCGCAGATCGCCGGGTTCATCGACGCCGGGCTGCACGTGTTCGTCCCCGAACGCAGCGGTCACGGCCACAGCCCGGATGTGGCGGGCCCCTGGGCCATCGACGCGATGGCCGCGCAGATCGTCGGCTACCTCGAGACCGTGGTGGGCCAACCCGCCAATCTCGTCGGCTGGGCCGACGGTTCGGTGCTGGCGCTGCTCATCGCGCGCGATCGCCCCGATCTGGTGTCCCGAGTGGTCATGACCTGCAACTACCTCAACGCGGAGGGTCGCGACGCGCCGGAGTTCTTCGCCGCGCTGACCGGACGGGAGGCGGGCCTCGTCGAGTTCCTGCGCGGGGCCTACGACACGGAGAGTCCGGACGGTCCCGAACATTTCGACGCGATCTACGCCAAGACCGAACAGTTCCTGCTGAACGGCCCGGATTTCGCGGTCGCCGAGTTCGCATCGGTGCAGGCGCCGGTTCTCGTCGTCGCCGCCGACCGCGGCGTCGTCCGCCTGGAACAGAGCCTGGCCCTTGCGCGCACCCTGCCGCGGGGCCGGCTGGCGGTGCTGCCGGGCACGCACATCCTGCCGGTCGAGTCGCCGGAGTTGTTCAATCCGCTCGTGTTGTCGTTCCTGATGTCGGACCCGCCGACCCAGTGGGTGCTGTGAGGGGTTGCGAGGCCACTACCCCGCACTGGTGACGAGGATCTGACGGCCGCGGTCCCACGCCTGCCGCCGGTGAGTGTCCGGGTCTTCCTCGACATGGCTGACGCGGTCGAGGACGAGCACCGGGCGGCGATCACCGTCGTAGCGCGGCCAATCGGCCCCGGGTGGCCGACCGCGGGCGAAATCGCCCCAGCGCGACTGCATTTCGTCGACCATCGCGCTCGCGGCACGCCAGTCACCGGCGGCCAGCGCGGCGAACAGCGGCATCCGGTAGGCACCGAACACCGCGAACAGTTCGGTGGCGTGGGTGGCGCCGAGGCCGACGCCGGCCAGTAGCCGGGTGTGGAAGTCGTAGCGGTAGACGTAGGTGGGTGCGACAGCGCGGTGCGCGTCGGCGAAGCCGGTGACCGGTGCCCAGAAGACCCCGTCGGCGGCCAGGCGAACCGTGTCGGCGGCGCCCCCGCTGTACTGGTTCACGATCTCGTCGCGGGCGGCCTCGTCCTCCACGCGCAGCAGCGTGCGTTGCGGGTCGGGTAGGACGTTCCAGAACTTGCGGAAGAGTTCGCCCTCGTCGCGGTTGGTGCCGATGATCAGCGGCACCGGCACCGTGTTGCCGTCGCGGGCCGCGTCCTGCGGGGCCTGCGGCAACAGCTCGCCGCCGTAGACGGGACCGAACGGGATGGGATCAGGGGTGTCGGCGTGGCGGGCGAAGCCCATCAGCCGTTGTCCGGCCCGGTGGATGTCGTCGGGTGAGGCGGCGTCGAGCAGACGGGCCGCCTCGTGCGGGTCGATCGGTTCGCGCGGGCTCGTCGCGTCGGTGTTGCGGCGGGTCGGGTCGGCGAGGATGCGCAGGAACTCGTCGGCGAACAGGGCCGCGCTCTGTTTGCCGACCACGAGGTCGGCGGCCGGGCTCTCGGCGATGGCCCGCACGAACAGATCGCGTGCGGCGGGCGCGGCGAGCAGCAACAGCACCGACGAGCCGCCGGCACTCTCCCCGAAGATCGTGACGTTGGCCGGGTCGCCACCGAAGGCCGCGATGTTGCGCTGCACCCATTGCAGCGCCGCGATGTGGTCCTTGGCGCCCGGGTTCTCGTCGAAGCGCCGCTCGGGGGTGGAGTACGCGCTGAAGTCGAGCATCCCGAACGGCCCGAACCGGTACTGGATGGTGACGACGACGACGTCCTGCGAACGCGCCAGGTGCGCGGCGTCGTAGAGCGGGGTGGCGGCGGTACCGAGGATGTAGGCACCGCCATGGATGAAGACCATGACCGGGCGGGGTGCAGTCGATTCGGTGTCGGGGGCGAAGACGTTGAGGGTGAGGCAGTCCTCGCTCATCGTCTGGAACCGGCCGAGGCCGACGGCGGTGAGCAACTTGTCCTGGACCGCGGCGTGCCCGTAGGCCTCGCAGCGCCGCACCCCCGGCCACGGATGCACCGGTTGCGGGGCGTCGAAGCGTCCGCCGCCGACCGGGGGCGCGGCATAGGGGATACCGAGCCAGCTGACGGTGCCGCGGCGGGCGCGCCGCCCCCGGACTCCCGACACGATCCCCTCGGCGGTCCTCACCCTGGTGTCCATGCGTGTACCCCGTGATCCCATGACTGACGAATCTACCGCGCGGTCGCGACGTCGCCACCTCCGCGGGATCGGTCAGACTTCACTCACGGTTTCCGGGGAAGATGTCTACCGATCCGGGAAGCGTCGCCGGTCTGCGACTACCCGACGCGGCGCTGGCGGGAGAACTCGGCGAGCACGACGCCCGCCGCCACCGAGGCGTTGAGACTCTCGACGTCGCCGGCCATCGGGATGGACAGGATCGAGTCGCAGTTCTCGCGGACCAGCCGCGAGAGTCCCTTGCCCTCGGAGCCGACGACGATGACGGTGGGCCCGCTGCCGTCATAGTCGTCGAGGGTGACGTCGCCCTCGGCGTCCAGTCCGACCAGCTGCGCGCCGGTGGCGGCCCAATCCTTGAGGGTGCGAGTGAGATTCGGGGCCTGCGCGACCGGCAGCCGGGCCGCCGCACCGGCCGAGGTGCGCCACGCGACGGCGGTGACCGATGCGCTGCGGCGCGCCGGGATGAGCACCCCGTGGCCACCGAAGGCCGCCACCGAGCGGATGACCGCACCGAGGTTGCGCGGGTCGGTGATGTTGTCGAGGGCGACGAGCAACGGTGGGGTGCCGCTGTCGAGGGCATCGCGCATCAGGTCGTCGGGGTGCGCATACCGGTATTCGGGCACCTGCAACGCGATTCCCTGGTGCATGCCGTTCGATGACAACCGGTCCAGCTCGCCCTTGCCCACCTCGAGGATCGAGATGCCGTGGTCGCCGGCCAGCTTGACCGCCTCGGCGACCCGTTCGTCGGGGTCGCTGCCGGTGACGACGTACAACGCGGTCGCCGGGACGTCGGCGCGCAGGCATTCGACGACCGGGTTGCGGCCCAGCACATATTCGGGTCCGTCGTCCTTGGCCCGCGACTTGCCGCGTCCGGTCGACGTCGTCGCGGCCTTGGCCCGCTTGTGGGCGGGATGATACGAACGGTCGACGGCCTTGGGGGTGGCGCCGCGCGCTTCGAGTCCGCGGCGACGCTGCCCACCCGAACCTACGGTCTGCCCCTTCTTGCTGCCGGACTTACGTACGGCGCCTTTGCGTTTCGAGTTTCCGGCCATTATTCCCGACCTTTCAAGCTCCATTGTGCCCCGTCCGGGGTGTCGGTGACCTCGACGCCTGCCTCGGCCAGCCGGTCGCGCACGGCATCGGCGGTCGCCCAGTCCTTCTCGGTGCGGGCCCGGGCCCGGCGGGCCAGTTCGGCACGCACCAGTACATCGAGTGCCGAGGTCACGGCCGAGTCGTCCACCGCATCGGAACGCCAATGCGGGTCAAGGGGATCGACGCCGAGGATCGCAAGCATCGCCCGCACCGACGACGCCGCTTTCAGCGCAGCCGGCCCGTCGCCACCCTCGAGTGCGGTATTGCCGTGACGCACCGTGTTGTGCACGACCGCAAGCGCCGCGGGCACCCCCAGGTCGTCGTCGAGTGCGGCGGCGAATTCCGCAGGCAGCTCCCCGACACCGACCTCGGCGACTCGCGAATGCACCCGCTCCACAAAGGATTCGACGCGGCGATAGCCGGCAGCGGCCTCGGTCAGGGCGCCCTCGGAGTACTCCAGCATCGACCGGTAGTGGGCGCTGCCGAGGTAGTAGCGCAGCTCCACCGGCCGCATCCGGGCGAGCATCGCGGGAATGGACACCACGTTACCCAGCGACTTGCTCATCTTCTCCCCACCCATGGTCACCCAGCCGTTGTGCAGCCAGTACCGGGCGAACCGGTCGCCGGCGCCATGGGCCTGCGCGATCTCGTTCTCATGGTGCGGGAAGATGAGATCCATACCGCCGCAATGGATGTCGAACTCGGCACCGAGTAGCGACGTCGCCATCGCCGAGCATTCCAGGTGCCAGCCGGGGCGGCCGGCGCCCCACGGCGTCGGCCACGACGGTTCGCCGGGTTTGGCCGCCTTCCACAGGGTGAAGTCGCGCGGATCGCGTTTACCGGTGCCCGCACTCTCACCCTGGTGGACGTCGTCGAGCTTGTGCCCGGAGAGCGCACCGTAGTCGGGCTGACTGGCCACGTCGAAGTAGACGTTCCCGTCGGAAGCGTAGGCGTGTCCGCGCTCGACGAGGCGCTCCATGTAGGTGACCATCTGGGTGATGAAGCCGGTGGCGCGCGGCTCCCCCGACGGCGCAAGCACCCCGAGTGCGTCGTAGGCCGCGGAGAACTCACGCTCGTGCGTCGCCGCCCACTCCCACCAGGGCCGGCCGGCCTCGGCGGCCTTGCGCAGGATCTTGTCCTCGATGTCGGTGATGTTGCGGACGAACAGGACGTCGTTGCCGCGGTGGAGCAGCCACCGGCGCAGGATGTCGAAGGCGATGCCGCTGCGCACGTGACCGATGTGCGGAACCCCCTGCACGGTGGCGCCGCAGAGGTAGATCGACACATGCCCATCACGAAGGGGCACGAAGTCGCGCACCTCCCGGGCGGCGGTGTCATATAGGCGCAGGGTCACGACGTGCGATTCTACCCGGCGCCACCGGGGGAATCGTCGCCGACCAACGCCGTCGCCACCGCCGCGATCCCCTCGCCCCGCCCGGTCATGCCCAGCCCGTCGGTCGTTGTCGCCGATACCGACACCGGCGCCCGCAGTGCCGCTGAGAGCACCCGTTGCGCTTCGTCACGCCGCGGCCCGATCTTGGGACGGTTACCGATCACCTGCACCGAGCCGTTGAGGACGCGCAGTCCGGCGTGGCCGACCAGATCGGCGACGTGCGCGAGCATCTGCACGCCGGACACACCCGCCCACTCGGGACGGCCGGTGCCGAACACCGACCCGACGTCGCCGAGCCCGGCCGCCGAGAGCACCGCGTCGCACAGCGCGTGCGCGCCGACGTCGCCGTCGGAATGACCTTCGCAGCCTGCGTCATCGGGAAAGTGCAGGCCGACCATCCAGCACGGCGCGCCGGGCGCGATGCGATGGGCGTCGGAGCCGATACCGACCCTCATGAACCGACCTCTCCGGAGTGCAGGACGCGGCGCAGGACCGAGAGGTCCCACGGGGTGGTGATCTTCATGGCCATCGGATGTCCGGACACCACGTGGACGGGGATACCGACCCGCTCGGCGAGTCCGGCGTCGTCGGTGGCCAGTCCGGCGTCGTCGGCGTGTGCGGCGACGAACGCCTCGCGCGTGAAGCCCTGAGGTGTCTGGATGGCACGGAGTGGTTCGCGGTCGACGGTGCGGGTCACGAGCGCGAGATCGTCACCGATCGGCTCGACGGCCTTGAGCGTGTCGGCCACGGGCAGACCGGGAACGACCGCCCGGTGGCCCGCTCTGATGGCGTCGATGACGCGGTGGAAGACGCTCGCCGGGGTGAGTGGCCGGGCGGCGTCGTGGACGAGGATGATCTGCGCGTCGCCGGCCGCGGCGAGTCCGGCGCGCACCGATTCGGAGCGATGGGCACCGCCGGCCACGACGCGGATCTGCGGTGGCAGCAGCGAGCGTGCCTCGCCGACGAGATCGGCGGGTGCGACGACGACGACGGCCGCGTCGAGTCCGGAGATCTGATCGACGCAGCGTTCGAGAATGGTTCGTCCGTGGAGTTCGACGAACGCCTTGGGCGACTGCTCACCGAGCCGTACTCCCGAGCCTGCGGCCGGAATGATGACACAGACATCCGGTCGCGGCCCGGGAGCAGCGGATTCAGGTGGTTCCGTCACAGGGTGGCGGTGACGTCTCAGGACGCCGCGGCGAGCACCTCGTCGAGAATGATGGAAGCCTTCTCGTCGTCGGTGTTCTGCGCGAGCGAGAGCTCGTCGACGAGGACGCGACGGGCGCGGGTCAGCATGCGCTTCTCACCCGCCGACAGGCCACGGTCCTGCTCGCGACGCCAGAGGTCGCGAACGATTTCGGCGACCTTGATGATGTCGCCGGAGATCAGCTTTTCCTGGTTGGCCTTGAACCGGCGGGCCCAGTTCGTGGGCTCCTCGGTGTGTGGGGCGCGGAGAACCTGGAAAACCTGGTCGAGACCCTCTTGACCCACGACGTCACGAACCCCGACGTACTCGAGCTTGGATGAGGGAATCTGGACGGTCATGTCACCGTCGGCGACTTTGAGAACCAGGTATTCGATCTGTTCGCCCTTGATGGTACGAATCACGATGTCTTCGACCAGAGCAGCACCGTGATGGGGATAGACAACGGTGTCGCCAACTTTGAAATTCAATGTTCCGTGCCCCTTTCGAGTATGGCCAGTCTAACACGGACGCCTCGGACCCCCCAGACAACGGCGCAGGTCAAGGCCATGATGGGCATCGGGGCATGCCGTTTGGGCAGGTGAGAGCGCACCGCCGTGCGGGGGTTAGGAGTCTGCGCAGCAGCGGCATTCGTGTGATGTCCGGGCGCGGCGGGAGGCCGTCACGACAGCCTCGCCGGCCACCCGTCGAGGCGGCCTGCGGGTGTGCGCGCCGACCGGCCGCGACCGGCCCGTGCGACCAATCCGGCACCCCGGCGGGATTTTGTGACCCGCGCCCACTACGCTGCGTAGTGCAGGGCTTGTCCAGTGCGTTCATGGTCCACCGGGTTCATGGTCGGCTGTGTTCATGGTCCGCTGTGTTCATGCGTTCGACTACCTGGGAGGAACGGGTGTCCGTGCCAACTCGACTTCGGCGACGACCTTCGACTGCACGACGGTTGGCGTCGGTGACCGCCATCGCGGCTGCGGGTGTCGCTATCGCCCTGGGCACCACCGGTTGTGGTGCGGGCCAGATCTCGCAGACAGCCAATCAGCTCCCGGCCGTCAACGGCGGCAGCGCGACCGCGACGTGGGACAACGTCGAGGTCCGTGATGTGCAGATCATCTACCCGGCCGATAAGGCCGCCGACGTGTTCAACAACGGCGGACCGTTCGACGTCTCCTTCACGGTCGTCAACAGCAGCGCCACGAAGACCTACAAGCTGACGAAGATCGCCGTCACCCAGCAGGGCGCACCGGCGTCGGCCGCGGTGACGATCGGCCGTCAACCGGTCCTCGCGCCCGGAACCGCGGTGCGCACCGCCAACATCCCCGCGGGCGCGAGCGGCACGAGTGAGACGACGTCGGCCGGTTCCGCCCAGAACGGTTCCACCCAGAACGGTTCCACCCAGAACGGTTCCACCCAGAACGGTTCCACCCAGAGCAGCACTGCCGAGGCGAGTGCCGGCGAGACGACGGCCGAGTCGAGCGCCTCGCCGACGACCACCACCGGCGCGACGACGCCGGGCGCCCCGGTGGTCGACGAGTCGGTGATCACCGCCTCGGTCAGCGGTGCCGGCAAGTCGGTGGCCGCCGGACTGACGACCGAGCTCACGTTCTACTTCCAGGTTCAGGACGACAACGGGACGTGGGCCGACGCCGGCACGATCAAGACCGATGCCGCAGTGGCGGCGGGCATGCTCGACCGTCCCGTCGGCGGGGGCCAGGAGGCCGAGGGCCAGGGCGGACACTGAGTCCGTAACCCGAAGAACCACAACAACAGCCGCGGGGCCGTGTCCGATATGGACGCGGCCCCGCGGGCGTTGTGCGGTCGACGGTTCCGGAAGGGTGCGGCCGAGTTTCAGCCGCGCAGGACGCGGCAGTCGTCGTGGACCGGTCGGGGGACGCCTTGACGCTGCCGATGGGCTCGAAGGCCATGTCGGGGAGGTGTTGCTGCACAGCTCAGACGATAGTGCGATGGCCGCCCGTCCGCGGGTGCGAGCGGCTAGACTCGGCCTCGTGCCCTTGCGCCCATTGGAGTGGCCGGTGTTCCGGCAGTTGCGCTCCGGCGACAGATTCGGCCGGGGTCCGGCCGTCGCGTCGCCGCGCACCCGCGGCATCGAAGCCCGGACCACAAGCGCCGACAAAGTGGTGCAGAGCGTGTGCCCGTTCTGTGCGGTCGGGTGCGGGCAGCAGGTCTACGTCAAGGACGATCGGGTCATCGCGATCGAGGGCGATCCCGACTCCCCGATCTCCCGAGGCCGGTTGTGCCCGAAGGGCGCCTCGAGCGCTCAGCTGGTCAACAATCCGGCACGGCAGACCGCCATTCGCTACCGGGCGCCCTACGCCACCGAGTGGACCGATCTCGATCTGGACACCGCGATCGACATGATCGCCGACCGCTTCCTCGAGTCGCGCCGACGCACCTGGCAAGACGTCGACTCGCAGGGCCGGACGTTGCGGCGCACGATGGGCATCGCGTCGCTGGGCGGGGCGACCCTGGACAACGAAGAGAACTATCTGATCAAGAAGCTCTTCACCGCCGCCGGCGCGATCCAGATCGAGAACCAAGCGCGTATATGACACTCCTCCACGGTTCCCAGTCTGGGAACCTCGTTCGGACGCGGCGGCGCGACGCAATCACTTCAGGACATGGCCAACGCCGATTGCATTGTGCTCATGGGCGGCAATATGGCCGAAGCACACCCGGTGGGCTTCCAATGGGTCCTCGAGGCGCGCGCCCGTGGTGCGCGGGTCATCCACGTCGATCCGCGTTTCACCCGGACCTCGGCGAATGCGGACAGGCACATCGCGATCCGCGCCGGCTCCGACGTCGTCCTGCTCGGTGCGCTGATCAATTACGTGCTCACCCATGAGCGGTACTTCCGTGAGTACGTCGTCGCCTACACCAACGCCGCGACGCTGGTCAACGACGACTACCGCGACACCGAGGATCTCGGCGGGCTGTTCTCCGGATTCGATCCGGAGTCCGGGCAGTACGACCCGGCGACGTGGGCCTATGACGACACGACCGGCGGCACGATCGCCGCACCGGCCGGCCACGAACACGGTGCGTCGGCCTCGGCGCGCGCCGCCGGAGACGAACTCGGTTCGGGCGGACCACCACTGGAGCACGCGAAGGTCGTGCGCGACGAGACACTGACCCATCCGCGGTCGGTGTTCCAGATCCTCAAACGCCATTTCGCCCGCTACACACCGGAGATGGTGCGCGACATGTGCGGTATCACCGTCGAGGACTTCACGTATCTGGCCGAGGCGATCGCCGAGAACTCCGGGCGCGAACGCACCACCTGTTTCGGGTATGCGACCGGGTGGACCCAGCACACCCTCGGGGTGCAGTTCATCCGCACCGCGGCGATCCTGCAGCTGTTGACCGGCAACGTCGGCCGGCCCGGCAGCGGAATCATGGCGTTGCGCGGGCACGCCAGCATCCAGGGCTCCACCGACATCCCGACCTTGTTCAACCTGCTGCCCGGTTATCTGCCGATGCCGTCGGTCGGTCGGCATGACACGCTCGCCGATTACCTTGCGGCAGTGGGTTCCCCGAAGCAGAAGGGTTTCTGGGCCTACTCCGACGCGTACACGGTCAGTTTACTCAAGGCGTGGTTCGGCGACGCCGCGACCGCCGAGAACGACTGGGCCTACGACTATCTGCCGCGACTGTCCGGGCCGGCGGGCACCTATCAGACGACCGTCGACATGCTCGCCGACAAGGTCGAGGGCTACTTCGTGCTCGGCCAGAATCCAGCGGTCGGCTCGGCCAACGGCCGTCAGCAGCGGATGGCGATGTCGCACCTGAAGTGGATGGTGGTCCGCGACCTCAACATGATCGAGTCGGCGACGTGGTGGAAGGACGGGCCCGAGATCACCTCGGGTGAACTGCGCACCACCGACATCGCCACCGAGGTGTTCTTCATGCCGGCGGCCACCCATGTCGAGAAGGCCGGATCGTTCACGCAGACACAGCGAATGGTGCAGTGGCGCCATCAGGCGGTACAGCCGCCGGGGCAGGCGCAGAGCGAACTGGACTTCTTCTACGAACTCGGCCGACGCATCCGTGAGCGCCTCGCCGACTCCACCGACGAACGCGACCGGCCGCTGCTCGACCTGACGTGGGACTACCCGCTCGACGAGCACGGCAACCCCGAACCGGAGTCGGTGCTCTCGGAGATCAACGGGTACTTCACCTCCGGTCCCGACGCTGGCACCAACCTGACGTCGTACACGCAGATGAAGGCCGATGGGTCGACCGCAAGCGGATGCTGGATCTACACCGGGGTGTACGCGCACGCGACCAATCAGGCCGCCCGGCGCGTCCCGCAGGGCGGCGACTCGGTGAGTCAGCACGAGTGGGGTTGGGTATGGCCGGCCGACCGGCGCATCCTCTACAACCGGGCCTCCGCCGACCCCGACGGCAAACCGTGGAGCGAGCGCAAACGCTACATCTGGTGGGATGCACAGGCGCGCAAGTGGATCGGCGACGACGTACCCGACTTCCCCGTCGACAAAGCGCCCGACGCACGGCCTGATCCCGATCGCGGCGGTGCCGAGGGATTGGCCGGTGACGACCCGTTCATCATGCAATCCGACGGCAAGGGCTGGCTCTTCGCACCCACGGGACTCGTCGACGGTCCACTGCCCGCGCATTACGAGCCGCATGAGTCGCCGGTGGCCAACGCGCTGTACCCACAGCAGCAGGCGCCGGCGCGGATAACCTTCCCGCGCACCGACAATCTGGGCGCACCGAGCGCCGGCGCCCACGGCGCCGACGTATATCCGTACGTGTTCACCACCTATCGGCTGACCGAACACCACACGGCCGGCGGCATGAGCCGATGGTCATCGGTCCTTGCGGAATTGCAGCCGGAGCTGTTCTGCGAGGTGTCACCGGAATTGGCCACCGCCCGCGGCCTCGTCAACGAGGGCTGGGCGACGATCATCTCGCCGCGCGCCGCGATCGAGACGCGAGTACTGGTGACCGAGCGGATGACTCCGCTGCGCATCAACGGCCGCGAGGTACACCAGGTCGGGCTGCCCTACCACTGGGGCCAGGGCAACGATGCCATCGTCACCGGTGACGCGGTGAACGACCTGCTCGGCGTCGCACTCGATCCCAATGTGCAGATCCAGGAATCCAAGGTGGCCTCCTGTGACGTGGTCGCCGGCCGCCGGCCGCACGGTCAGGAACTGCTCGATCTGGTGGAGCGGTATCGGCAACGCGCCGGAATCACCGTCGAGACCGACAACCGCCACCTCACCGACACCGAGCGCGAGACCATCTATCCCGCACCTGCACAAGAGGATTCCGACGGCGGCCACCACCGTCAGGAAGACCACCACATGGGCGACGACAACCGGGGCGAACAGACAAGGAGATCCGAATAATGGGACAACTGTCCGGCCCGACCGACCCGAGGGCCGACGCGCATTGGGGCCGGCACGAACGGCCACGCAAGGGATTCTTCACCGACACGTCGATCTGCATCGGCTGCAAGGCATGTGAGGTCGCCTGCAAGGAGTGGAACGACAACCCGCGCGACGGCGACCTCGAGCTCACCGGCATGTCCTACGACAACACCGTCGCGCTCGGCGCGAGCACCTGGCGCCACGTCGCCTTCATCGAGCAGAACCGCGAACAGATCGCGGCCGCACGCGAATCCGGGCGCGCGCTGACCGATCTGGGCATGCCGTCGTTGCCGTCGGCGGATGTGGCGGCGGGGCCGGTCGACGTCACGCCGCCCGACACCCCGGAGTTCCGCTGGCTGATGTCCTCGGACGTCTGCAAACACTGCACGCATGCCGGATGTCTGGACGTATGCCCGACGGGGGCCTTGTTCCGCACCGAGTTCGGCACCGTGGTGGTGCAGCACGACGTGTGCAACGGTTGCGGAACATGTGTTGCCGGTTGCCCGTTCGGCGTCGTCGAGCGCCGCTCCGACGGCACCGTCGAACCCACCACCAGGCAGGGCCAGCGCAAGGGTGAACAACCTCCGGTGCCCAAACGCGGTGTGGCACAGAAGTGCACGCTGTGTTATGACCGCCTTCTCGACGACGAGACCCCCGCCTGCGCCAAGACCTGCCCGACGACGTCGATCAAGTTCGGCGACCACGACGACCTCGTCGAGACCGCGCACGAGCGGATCGCGCAACTGCATGCGCAGGGCATGACCGAGGCGCGGCTCTACGGCGCCAACACCGAGGACGGGGTCGGCGGAACCGGGTCGATGTTCCTGCTGCTCGACGAGCCCGAGGTCTACGGACTGCCACCCGACCCGCGGGTGTGTACCGCCGACCTGCCGAGCATGTATCGCCGCGCCGGCGTGGCCGCAGTGGGAATGCTTGCCGCCGCTGCCGTTTCGTTTCTCTCCGGCCGCGGGCGGTGAGCACGCGATGACCTCGGAATACGATTCGCTGCGGCCACCGGAGCCGCGACGGCGTGGCCGTCTCCGCGAACGGGTGGCCCGACGCCGCCACGGGGCCGGCGCCACCGACGGCGACCGCGAAATGTCGATGGTGCCCGACGTCGAGTTCGAAAAGCTCACCGGCGACGGCTATTACGGGCATCCGGTGGTCAAGCCGCCACCGTGGGGTGACGAGATCGCGCTGTATCTGTTTCTCGGCGGCGTCGGCGGCGGGTCGGGCGTACTGGCCGCCGGAGCTCAGCTCACCGGCCGGGAGACATTGCGCCGCAACGCCCGCCTCGGCGGACTGGCCGCGGTCGGGGCGGGCGCGGTGGCACTGGTCGCCGACCTG
Organism: Gordonia sp. DT219; assembly: GCF_049847065.1. Classification (NCBI taxonomy): domain Bacteria; kingdom Bacillati; phylum Actinomycetota; class Actinomycetes; order Mycobacteriales; family Gordoniaceae; genus Gordonia; species Gordonia sp. DT219. The sequence continues at coordinate 118,876 of NZ_JBNCNR010000009.1, forward strand.
GGCCGGCCGGACCGGTTCTACAACATGCTGCGCACGTTCAAGGTGACCTCGCCGATGAGTGTCGGGTCGTGGATTCTCACCGTCTTCTCCGGTGGGATCGGCGTGGCCGCGGCCGCCGAGGTGGACCGGATGACGCGGCACCGGCTGCCGCTGGGTCCGCTCCGGCTGGTGCTTCGGTACGGCGAAGCACCCGCCGGACTGGTCGGCGGTGTCTTCGGTCCCCTGCTGGCCGTGTACACCGCGGCCCTGCTCGGCGACACCGCCACCCCGACCTGGAATGCGATGCACCGCGACCTGCCGTTCGTCTTCGTCAGCTCGGCGAGCCTGGCCGCGAGCGGGCTGGCGATGGTGACGACACCGGTGGATCAGGCCGGCCCCGCCCGGGTATTCGCTGCCGTCGGCGTCGTCGGCGATGTCGCGGCGACCCGCATCATGGAGCGCGGGATGGATTCGGTTGTCGCCGAACCGCTTCACCAGGGTGCGCCCGGGAAGGCGATGCGCTGGGCCGAGCGGCTCGCAGTTGCCGGCGGCATCGGCACACTGCTCTCCGGACGGTCACGTGCGGTGTCGGTGGCGTCCGGACTGACGCTGCTCGCGGCGTCGGCGTGCACCCGCTACGGGATCTTGCATGCCGGGATCGAGTCGGCGAAGGACCCGCGCTACACGATCGTCCCGCAGAAGCGCCGCCTCGCCGCCCGTCGCGCGGCGGGGATCACCGACGACTCGATCACCACCGGATACTGATCGGCGCCAACCTGCGCGCACCGGGTCAGCGGATGTGAATGCCTGCACCGCTGACGGTTTCGCCGATCACCGGATAGCCGGGCACCTCCCCGATCAGCAGTAGTCCGCCCGAGGTCTGCGCGTCGGCGAGGAACAACAGGTCGTCGTCGGTGATGGTGGCGGCGGTGTCGAGATGCGGGCGCACCCAGTCGAGGTTGCGGCGGGTGCCCCCGGAGACGTACCCGGCATGCAGCGCGTCGAGTGCGCCGTCGACCGCGGGTACCGCCGACCGGTCGATCACTGCGCCCACCCCGGAGGCGCGGACGAGTTTGTGCAGGTGCCCGAGCAGCCCGAATCCGGTGACGTCGGTGCCGGAGCGGATGCCGGCGGCCAGCGCTGCCTGCGCCGCCTCGCGATTGAGGGTCGTCATCACCTCGACGGCGGCGTCGAAGACCTCGCCGGTCTGCTTGTGCCGGTTGTTGAGGAGACCGACACCGATGGGTTTGGTGAGGGTGATCGGCAGTCCGGCCACGGCGGCATCGTTGCGGATCAGCCGTGCGGGGTCGGCGATCCCGGTGACCGCCATGCCATATTTGGGTTCCGGGTCGTCGATGCTGTGGCCGCCGATGACCGGACAGCCGGCGCGGGCCGCGACGTCGAGCCCACCCCGCAGCACCTCGGTCATCAATTCCATCGGCAGTCTCTCCCGCGGCCAACCGACGAGATTGATCGCGACCACCGGCGTTCCGCCCATCGCGTAGATGTCGGACAACGCGTTCGCCGCGGCGATCGCGCCCCAGGTGAATGCGTCGTCGACGACCGGGGTGAAGAAATCGGCCGTGGCGAGCACCGCCAGGTCGTCGCGGACGCGCACCGCGGCGGCATCGTCCCCGTCGTCGAGGCCGACCAGGATGTCGTCGCCGACCTGCCCGGTCAGCCCGGCCACCGCGGCCTCGAGCTCGCCCGGCGGAATCTTGCAGGCACACCCACCGCCATGTGCGAATCCGGTCAGTCGCACGGCCCCGATGTCGTCCACAGTGCTCATGGCCGGATCGTACTCCCGGCGGATCGGCCGGCGAAGGATCGGGCAGCCGCGCGGATGGCGTCAGCGGAAGGCGAGGATCTCCTCGCCCCAGGTGGTGTGCAGGTGATCGTCGAGCCCGGTGACCACGCGCTCACGTGCACCGATCACCAGTGATCGGCGCTCGGAGCGGGTGAAGGCAGGCCAAGACGGCATCGCCAGCTCGGGGTCGGAAGCGGCATCGGGACCGCAGTCTGCGTCGGGAACACCTTCTCGCACAAAGGCTCCCCACCGTCCGAGCATCCGTCGAGCAACCTTTTCCCCGGTCTTGCGGCCGCCCAGTTTGTAGGTGATGTCCTTGCGGCCGGTGGTGAGATTGCCCCACGTGTAGGCGAGTTCGGTGCCGTGGGTGGCGCCGAGCCGCAGCGCCCGGAACATCGGTGGCGCCCAATCGAATCGGTACAGATGCACCGGAGCAAGGGCGGCGTGGGCGTCGGCCAGCCACAGAGTGGGCATTCGGAAGACCAGGTCGCGGGCGATCCCGAGGCCGGCGGCCTTGGCATTGCGCGGATAGGCAGCGAGGACGGTGCGCTCGTCGGGCAGGCCGAGATCGGGCTGTTCGGCGCGCAACCGCCCGAACATCTCCCGAATCCGTTCGACGTCGATCGGCATCAGTGGCGACTTCATGTATTTGAACAGCGCCGACTCGTCACGATTGCTGCCGATGAGCAGCGGCACCGGATGCGAGTCCCCGGACCGGTAGACGTCGAGCGGGTGACGCGCCACGAGGTCACCGTCCACGGTCACGGTGAATGCCAGTACTCCCGGGTTGTCTTGCGGGACATCGGCAAAGACTGCCATCCCGGCGTCGACGAACTGTTGGGACGCCGCCGCACGCAGATCGCCGGGGATGGCCGCGTCGAGCCGCTCGGCGACCATGGTCAGCCGCTCGGTGGCCACCACCGCGGTCGCCGGTGAACTCTGGGCAATGGCCTGATGGAACAGCCCACGCGCGGCGGGCGTGGTGAGCAGGGTGGTGACGATGCCCCTTCCGGCCGACTCACCGGCCAGGGTCACCCGTGCCGGATCGCCCCCGAACCCGGAGATGTTGTCGCGCACCCACGTCAGGGCGGCGAGCACATCCGAGAGTGCGGCGTTGGTCTCGGCGCCGTCGATCACCGACCCCAGGTCGGCGAACCCGAAGGCGCCGATCCGGTAGTTGATCGTCACCACCACGACACCACTCTCGAGCGCCATCCGCCGCCCGTCGTAGAGCGGCTGACTCCCCGACCCGAACACGTAGGCACCCCCGTGCACCCACACGATCACCGGGCGCGGCCCGTCGGTACGCGCGGACGGAGCCCACACGTTGAGGAACAGGCAGTCCTCGTCCATGACCACCTGCGAGCCGAGCCCGATCGCGGGATTGCGTGCCTGCGGGCACACCGCACCGAAGTGGTCGGCGTCGACGATCCCGGTATGTGCGGTAACCGGACGCGCACGGCGCCAACGGTTCTCACCTATCGGCGGTGCCGCGTACCGCATCCCCTTCCAGACGCCGAGGGACCCGTCGTGCACGCCGCGGTAGGGGCCGGAGGTGGTCTCGACGACCGGCGACGAGCCGGTGACCGATCCGGGACGGCCCGGTGAGCTGCTCATCAGGACTCCCGTTCGATCGGGCAGGACATACAGCGTGGGCCGCCGCGACCCCGCCCGAGTTCCGAACCCGACAGGCCGATGACCTGGATACCGTTGTCGCCCAGGTATTTGTTGGTGGTGACGTTGCGTTCGTACCCGATCACGACGCCCGGCGAGACGGTCAGGAAGTTGTTTCCGTCGTCCCACTGCGCGCGCGCCGCCTCGAGGCGGTCGATGGGCGCCTTGAGCACCCGCAGCCGTTCGATCCCGAGCGCCTGCGCGACCACGGCGAACAGATCGGCGTTCTCGTGCACCGTGAAATGACCGTCGGATCCGCGCGGGGTGAGCGTGTAGGACCGCAGGGTATCGGGCAGGTAGGGGTAGACGCTGAAGGCGTCGCGGTCGATCTGGGTCATCGCGGTGTCGAGATGCATGAACGCCCGCTCCCTCGGCAGTTCGACGACGATGACGGCATCGATGGCCCCCGCCGCGAACAGCCTTTCGGCGAGCACCTCGATACCCTGCGGCGCGGTGCGTTCACCCATCCCGATCATCACCGTCCGGTTGCCGATGACAAGGATGTCGCCGCCCTCGATGGTGGCCGGGGTGTGTTGCATCGGGTCGTTGCCGTTGTAGAACGCGAACTGCTCACCGGCGAACATCGGGTGAAAGTTGTAGATCAGGCGCGAGTTGATGGTCTCGCGCCGCCGCGCCGGTCTGGCCATCGGATTGAGGTTGACCCCGGCATAGATCCATGCCGAATTGTCGCGCTGGAACAGGTGATTGGGCAGCGGCGCGAGCAAGAAGTCATCGTCGCCGAGACTGTCGAGCACCAGGCTCGAGACTCCCCTCAGATACGGCGCGGCCTCACGTTTGAGAACTCCGCCGATGAGCAGCTCGGCGAGCTGGGGGGGCGCGCGCTCGTCGAGCAGCGCCCGCAGCGGGCCGTCGAGTTCGGTGCCGAATTGGGTTTCGGTGATCAGCTCGGCCTTCAGCTCGTCACGGGCCCCGTCCGCGGCGAGCGCCGTCGCGAGCAGGTCCTGATAGAGGTGCACCGTCACCCCGAGATCACGCAAGATCTGCTGGAACTGCTCGTGCTCCTCCTGCGCCTTCTCCGCCCACATCACGTCGTCGAAGAGCAGGCTCTCGACGTTGGCCGGCGTGAGGCGCAGCAACTCGATGCCGGGGCGATGCACGATGACCTGCGCGAGCCGGCCCACCTCGGAGTCGACATGAAACGGCATAGGGAAAACTCTAATCGCGCGCACAGACCGGCGCGGCACGATAGACATCAGACGACGATCGACATCACCCAAGCCCCATGTCAGGCGCGCCGGACGGGCTCGTTCCCGGAGCCCCCTGTCAGGATTGAACTGACGACCGCTCGCTTACAAGGCGAGTGCTCTACCACTGAGCTAAGGAGGCATTGCTTGCGCGAGTATATCCGCCGCGCCGCCCGTCGCCTCATCGGCACCAGCCAGGCCACCATCGACACGATCGAACCCGGGAGCATCATGGTGGCGCCCCGGCGCCCGATCGACCGATTCGACGTCGGGGCCATCACCGAGGTGCTCGACCTGGCCACGAAGATCGGTGCGGTGCTGCTCGATTCGGGCACCGGTGCCATCGACACCAGTACCCAGATCCAGTTCGTCGCAGGCATCTACGGCCTCGAGGACGTCGATGTCGACGTCACCTACAACACCATCGTCGTCAGCGCGCGGCGCGGCGCGACCCTACCGCCGATCACCACGATGGAGACGGTCCACTACCGGTCGATGGACTTCACGCGGCTCGCGGACGTCGACAAGCTCATCCGCCGCATCCGCGATTCGGCGATCACCCCGGCCACCGCACACCGCATGGTCGACGCGATCATCGCGGCCCCACACCCCTACCCGTACAAGGTCGCCACCCTGGCGTGGGCACTGATGGCCGCCGGGATCAGCGTGCTGCTCGGCGGCGGCCCGCTGGTGGCCTTACTCGCGTTCGTGACCACCGGCGTCACCGTCACGATCAACCGGCTGCTCAACCGCATCGGCACCCCCGGCTTCTTCCAGCAGGTGAGCGGCGGCTTCATCGCGGTGGTGCCGGCCGCACTGGTCTTCGAGGCCGGTGAGAAGGTCGGCATCGAGATCATGCCCTCACAGGTCATCGCGGCCGGGATCGTGGTGCTGCTGTCTGGGCTGTCACTGGTCGGGTCGGTGCAGGACGCGATCACCGGCGCCCCCATCACCGGCGTGGCCCGCTTCTTCGAGTTGCTGCTCATGACCGGCGGGATCATCGCCGGGGTCGGTATGGCACTGCGCATGCTCAGTTCCTTCGGTATCTACCTGCCTGCCATCACCACCTCGACGGAGTTCGCGGCGGTCGACGTGCCCGTGCGGGTGGCTGCGGGTGCGATCGCCGCACTGGCGTTCGCGCTGGCCAGTTACGCCGAACGCCGCGCGCTGCCGGTCGCCTTCGTCTCCGGCGTCATCGGTGTCGGGGTGGCCGCGGGCTCCTCGTTCATCCCGGTCGGCGACATCATCGGCTCCGGCCTGGCCGCGGTCTGCGTCGGCATGCTCGGCGGTCTGCTGGCCCGTCGAGCGCTCACCCCGCCGCTGGTGGTGGCCGTCGCAGGCATCACCCCGCTGCTGCCCGGTCTGGCCGTCTACCGCGGCCTGTACGGCATCCTCAACAACCAGACCCTCGACGGACTCACCTGGGCCGGTAGCGCCCTCGGTGTGGGCTGCGCGCTCGCCGCCGGCGTCACACTGGGCGAATTCATCGCCCGCACCCTGCGCCGCCCGCGAATCGTCCGCCCCGAGTGGGCCCAGCGCCGGCGACTGCTCCGACGACGCCACAACCAGTGGTGAGCACAGGCGCCACAGGGTTTGCGGCCCCACGAGACCGGGTACCATCGGAGTTCACCCACACCACACAGTCGCTCACGTCAGGCAACCGGTGTGGCACCCACGACATCCGACGACCGCGTCACCCCACACCCGGGGGCGCCGACCGAGGGGACATGATGGCAGCAACCAAGACCACCGACATCGCCGACGAAGAGTTGGAGCCGGTAGCCGACGAGACCGCCAGCTCTGCGCGCCGCGTCGTCGCCGCATACGCAACCGATGCCGACGAGTGCCGGATGCTGTTGGCCATGCTGGGGATCGCACCGGGCGAGAACGCCTGAGTCGTGACCTCGGACAGTCGAGCGGTACCTGAGTCCCAGTCCACTGAGCAGAAAGATCCCGCTCGCTCCGCTCCCGGCGCCGAGCCCAACCGGCCCGCTCGCTCCGCTCCCGGCGCCGCGGATAGCCGGCCCGCTCGCTCCGCTCCCGGCGCCGAATCTGAGCGGCCCGCTCGCTCCGCTCCCGGCGCCGAGCCCAACCGGCCCGCTCGCTCCGCTCCCGGCGCCGAATTCGTCGTGGTGGCCAACCGCCTCCCCGTCGACAAAACCGTCGGCCCCGACGGCGAGACCACCTGGAAACGCAGCCCCGGCGGTCTGGTCACCGCACTCGAACCGATCCTGCGTTCACACACCGGCGCCTGGGTCGGCTGGTCGGGCATCGCCGACTCCGACGAGAATCCCGAGGTCGAAGGAATCGGCATCCAGGCGGTGCCGCTGTCGACCGAGGAGATCGCCGAGTACTACGAGGGATTCTCCAACGCCACCCTGTGGCCGCTCTACCACGACGTCATCGTCAAGCCCGAATACAACCGCGACTGGTGGGACACCTACGTCGAGGTGAACCGGCGCTTCGCCGAGGCCGCGTCGAAGGCCGCCGCACCGGGTGCGGTCGTCTGGGTGCAGGACTACCAGCTGCAGCTCGTCCCCAAGATGCTTCGAATGCTGCGCCCCGACCTGAAAATCGGCTTCTTCCTGCACATCCCGTTCCCGCCGATCGAACTGTTCATGCAGTTGCCGTGGCGCACCGAGATCGTCGAAGGACTACTGGGCGCCGACCTCATCGGCTTCCACCTCCCCGGCGGCGCCCAGAACTTCCTGTACCTGGCGCGCCGGCTGGCCGGGCAGGCAATCAGCAAGGGCACCATCGGCATACGCTCCCGATTCGGGGTGGTGCAGGTCGGATTCCGCACCGTGCGCGTCGGCGCGTTCCCCATCTCGATCGATTCCGGTGACCTCGACACCAAGGCCCGCTCCAAGGAGATCCGCAAACGCGCCACCGAGATCCGCAAAGAACTCGGCAACCCGAAGAAGATCATCCTCGGCGTCGACCGCCTCGACTACACCAAAGGCATCGACGTGCGGCTCCGCGCACTTCTGGAACTGTTGGACGAGAAGCGAATCGACGCCGAGGACACCGTCATGGTGCAGCTGGCGACACCGAGCCGCGAACGCGTCGACAGTTACATCCGGATGCGGGCGGGCATCGAGCAGTTGGTGGGCAACATCAACGGCACCTATGCCCGCGTCGGCCAGCCGATGGTGCAGTACCTGCACCGGCCGGTCCCGCGCGATGACCTGATCGCGTTCTTCGTCGCCGCCGACGTCATGCTCGTCACCCCGCTGCGAGACGGGATGAATCTGGTCGCCAAGGAATATGTGGCCTGCCGCAGCGACCTCGGCGGCGCCTTGGTGCTCAGCGAATTCACTGGTGCCGCAGCCGAATTGCGGTCCGCCTACCAGGCCAACCCGTACGATCTGGACGGCGTCAAGGACGCCATCATGGCGGCCATCGATCAGTCCCCCGAGGACGGGCGCCGACGGATGCGCGCCCTGCGCAGGCAGGTCCTGACCCACGATGTCAGCAAGTGGGCGGCCAGCTTCCTCGGAACCCTGGCGGAGACCACGGAGACCGAAGCCGCAGGAAACCGCGGCGTGGAACTGACCAGTGGCGACGAGGCCACCCCCACCCGCTCACCCGACCCGTCGAGGTCATGAGCACCGAGGGTATCCCCGCCGGGCTGGCCCAGGCATTGCGGCGGGCGAGCGCCGTCGGGCGGCTACTGGTGGCGTCGGATTACGACGGATGCATCGCGCCGATCGTGTCCCGCCCACAGGACGCCGTTCCGCTGCCCGCATCCATCGAGGCGTTGCGCGCCGCGGCCCGACTCGAGAGCACCACGGTGGCGGTGGTGAGCGGCCGGGCGGTGTCGGACCTGGCGCAACGTTCGGGCCTCGGCGCGGATTCGATCACCCTCGTCGGCAGCCACGGCAGCGAGTTCGACACCGGCTTCGCGCAGCCGATCACCCCCGAACAGCAGCAGCTCCTCGCTCGGATCATCGACGAATTCGGCTCCATCGCAGCAGACTTCGACGGGGTGACGGTGGAGACCAAGCCGATCAGCACCACCTTGCACGTGCGCAACGCATCCCCCGCCGACGCCGCCGCCGCGCTGACCCGCGCCCGGGGCGGCCCGGCCACCTGGGACGGTGTGGAAGCCACCGAGGGCAAGGCGGTCATCGAGCTCGCCGTCATCAAGACCAGCAAAGGGCTCGCCCTGGATCTGCTGCGCGAACGCTCCGGTGCCGACGTGGTGATCTACCTCGGCGACGACGTCACCGACGAGAAGGCGTTCGCGCACCTGCGCCACGATCACGACATCAGCATCAAGGTCGGGGCAGGCGACACCGCCGCCCAGTACCGCATCGGCGACCCGGACGACGTCGCCGATGTACTCGAATTCGTTGCCGGAGAGCGCAAAGCGTCCGTCGACTGAACCGTCCTCGGCGGATGTGGGCCGGGCGCGGGGCCGGCAGCTCAGGACGCCGCCGGCGCGCCGGGCACCTCGACAACCATGGGATCGCATGCCGGACTGCGCTTGGCGGACTTGCGGACCACACGGTGGACGAAGCCCAGTTTGCGGACAACCGGTTGCGGGATGTCGAAGGGGTAGAGTCGCGCACTGCCCATCGCCTGGTTCACGCGATTGAACATGGTGGACAACCATTTCCAGTCGTAGAGCAGCTTCTCGACGGGCTGGTCGGCATAGGATTCGAGTGGCACGATGTCACGATCCATCGAGAAGCGCACCTGATCACTCTCGAGCATCAGACCGGATTCACGGGCGGTGTCGATGGTTCCGGTGATGTGCAGGTAGTGCGCGAAGCACTCGGCGAAGTCCTCCCATGGATGCATGGTGGCGTATTCGGAGATGTAGGACTCGCGCCAATTGTCCGGTGGCCCTTGCCGGTAGTGCCGATCGAGTGCGTCGCGGTAGCTCGCGCGTTCGTCGCCGAAGATCTCCCGGCACCTGTCGAGATAACGAGCCGCGCCGTCACCGGTCTCCACCAGAACGTGCTGATAGTAATGACCGGTCTCGTGACGGAAGTGGCCGACCATCGTGCGGTACGGCTCACCGAGTTGCACCCGCAGCCGCTCCCGGTGCGCGTCAAGGGTTTCGGCGAGATCGATGGTGATGACGCCACCCGCATGCCCGATGATGACCTGTTTGCCTGCCGACAGACTGGAGAGCAGATCGAAGGCCAGCCCACCTTCGGTACGCCAGTACGGTTCGATCGGCAGCCCCAGATCGGCGAGCTGATAGGAGCACCATGCGCAGGTCGAGGGTGGTGGGCGCCAGCTTCTCGAGGGCGATGGTGTCGGACATCTCCGGCCGACGGCGCACCAGCGAGTCGCCGAAGCACAGGCCGCGCATCCCGATCTCGTCGTCCCCGAGTTCCGCGGGGGTCATCCAATTGCAGCCCGTCGGTGACGAACTCGAACACCGGACCCACCGGCGTCCGTCGATCTCGACCCCTTCGTCGGAGGCGACGACCAGCGAACGGCTCGGCAGGTGCACCCCGACGGCGGTGCCACATCGTGGACAGTTCTGGTTCTCGAATCCCGACAATGCGTTGCAGATGGGACATGTCAAGGCGCGCACGCGACTCAGCCTATGCTGATGCGTCCGGTGCCGTCGTCGATGGGCAGAGCGCCACGGACGATCGCGGTCACCTGGTAGGCGTCGAGATTGATCGAGCCGCCGTGGTTGTCGAGGAAGGCGGTGTCGGCGGCATCGCGGCCGGTGGCGATCCGCACCAGACCCTGCCGCGGCGCGAGTCGAGTGGCGTCGACCGCGACCCACACCCCATCGACGAGCGCCTCGGCGACGGCATGGAAGTCCATCGGGGTGCAACCGGGCGCGTACACCGCGACCAGCCGCGCCGGGATGTTCAGCGCACGCAGCAACGCCACCACGAGATGGGCGTAGTCGCGGCAGACGCCTGCACCGGCGAGCAGCGTGTCGGCGGCGCCGTCGATGGGGTCGCTCGCACCGGGGATGTAGTCGAGCCGGTCCTCGACGTAGGCGGTCACCTCATCGAGCAGTTCACCGGCCGGACGGGACGCGTCGAATTGTCCGGCGGCAAACCCGTAGAACTTGTCGGCCTCGGCATATCGGCTGGGCCGCAAGTAGATCGACCGGTCGGTGACCGCAACGCGGACCGGATCGGCGGGCGTGGTCACCGACGCCCGATAGTCGACGTTGACCTGTCCGGACGCGACCGCGAGCCGGTGGATGCGGCCGCCGTGGTCGTCGACGATCTCCTCGACGGCCACCGGGGCCCCGTCGACGGTGACCTCGAGCGTCTCCTCGAGCCAGAGCCCGGGTATGCGGGCCACCGCGATCTGCATCTCGAGCTCGGTGGGGGCGGTGACCGCGATGGACATGGTTGCGGCCACATCGCGAGGGGGGATCGTCATAGGTGCCACGGTAGGGCACCGGGCTCACCTATGCGTCGGGGCCCACAGAGGCATCGGGGCTCGCACCTGCTTCGACGGTCCCACGGCTCGGCCGCCCGATCCGGAGCGCCTACGCCCGGGCGCGGCAGTACGTCATCGCGATGACGGGTTCGGAGTAGATCACGCTGAGCGCCACCACTATTGCCGCACTCTCCTGAACCGAGACGCCGAAACGCGATGCCGTCAGTTCCAACGGCCAGCCCACCTTGGACGCGGCGTCGAAGGCCGCCTGCACCGGCGCGAGGCCTTGCGGGTGCGCGGCAAAGGCATCGCCGGCCACGACGACGGAGTCCGGGTTCACCGCATCACGGAACACCGCGACCACCTCACCGAGAATGCGGGCGCGTTCGTCGGCGATCACCGACGCGTCCGGCGATACTCCCAGCCGCTGCGCGGCGCGCCGTGCGACGTCGACACCGATCACGTCCTGCAGCGTCGCCCCGCCACCACACAGGATCGGCGCGTCGACCCGGGTATGGGCAATGGTGCCGGCCCCGCGGCCGGGCACCAGCACGCGGCCGTCGACCGTGACGGCCATGCCGGTGGTTTCGCGCGCGTAGAAGAAAAGTCCCGAGTCCTCGTCACTGCGAGGCGAACTCAGCAACAACTCGGCGGCCGCCATGGCCTGCACGTGCTCGCACACCGACACCGGTACGCCGAGCGCATCGGCGAGCTGCCGGCCCACCGGCACGTTGCGCCAGCCGAGCACCGGGTGATCGACGACCCCGGTGGCGGCGTCGACCCGACCACCGAGGGCGACCCCGCCCCACAGCAGCCTGCGCCCGGCGAAGCGGTCGGCGAGTTCGCGCAGTTGTCGGCACAGGGCCGCCGACGAGGTGTGCGGATCGTCGCGCGGGGTGCGCACGGCGTGACTGTAAAGTGTGCGTCCGCCCAGGTCGGCGATGACGAGCAGGGTGCGGCGCGCACCGATGTGCATGCCCGCCACGCACAGCTTGTCGCGGTCGAGGACGAGCGGGTGTTTGGGCCGCCCGATACCGCCGGCATGCCCGAGGTCGCGGCGTTCGACGACGAAGCCGAGCTCACCGAGCGCAGTGACCTGCCGATTGATCGTCGCCGGCGACAAGCCGGTCTCGCCGGCGAGGGTGTCGCGGGCGATGGGCGCGCCGAGCCGGATCGCCTGCAGGACCAGCGCTGCCGGGGTCGTCCCGACTCGGAGCGTCGCCGGGATGACCGTCTGCATGACTGCTGAATCTAGCATCGCCGGTATCGGCGGCTTCCGCCCGTGGCGCCTCGGCCGAGTCGCGAGCGGCGCCCGGGCCTGCGGCACGTAAGCTGACGGCCATGAGTGAGTCCACCTCGTCCACCGAATCGCGCGTCGCCGTCGTCACCGGCGCCAGCTCCGGGATCGGTGCGGCCACTGCCCGCGCGCTGGCCGCGCAGGGGTACCACGTCATCCTCGGTGCCCGCCGGGTCGACCGCGTCGAAGCCCTTGCCGCCGAGATCGGCGGCACCGGAAGGCAACTCGATGTCACCGACGACGAGTCGGTGGCCCGCTTCGTCGCCGGCCTCGATGCCGTGCACGTCCTGGTCAACAATGCCGGCGGCGCCAAGGGACTCGATCCGGTGGCCGACGCCGATCTCGACGACTGGCGCTGGATGTGGGAGACCAATGTGCTCGGCACGCTGCGCATGATCAAGTCGCTGCTGCCGGCTCTCGAGGCGTCCGGCGACGGGCTGATCGTCACCATCACCTCCACCGCTGCCCTCGAGCCGTATGACAACGGCGCCGGCTACACCTCGGCGAAACACGCTCAGGCAGTGCTACACCGGACGCTGCGTTTCGAGTTGCTGGGCAAGCCGATCCGGCTCACCGAGATCGCCCCGGGCATGGTCGAGACCGACTTCTCACTGGTGCGTTTCGACGGCGACCAGGACCGCGCCGATGCGGTCTATGCGGATCTGACGCCGCTGACCGCCGAGGACGTCGCCGAGGTGATCGGCTTCGTCGCATCCCGGCCGCCGCACGTGAACCTCGACCAGATCGTGCTCAAGCCACGGGATCAGGCGTCGGCGCGGCGCAACATCCGGACCGGATAGCCGGCAGAAGTCAGTTGGGGGCGCCGACCGAGGACGGTGCCCCTTGCGGGGTCGCCGGAACCGACGACGACTGCGGAGTGCCCTTGATCGCCGACATGGATTTCCAGCTGTCCCAGTCGTAGGCCCAGTCGTAGATGTCACCGTCGGCCTCCGACAGGTCGATCCGGGTGCCGCTCACCTCGACGGGGTCTCCGTAGACTGCGGTGGCGAAGTACTGCTGCGCGTTGTCCAGCGACAGGTTGATGCACCCGTTGGTCACATTCGACGATCCTTGTACGCCAACGGTTTCCGGGTTGGCGTGAATGAATTCGCCGTTGTTGGAGATACGTACGGCGAAGCGTTCGTGGACGTTGAAGTATCCCGCCGCCGGATTGGACATGTAGAAGTCCTCGTACTTTTCGCTCACCACGTGGATGCCCGAACGGGTGACGTTGCGGTCGACGTCGCCCTCGCCGTAGCTGCACGGCAGCGTCATCAGCGTCGCGCCATCGCGTTCCACGACGATCTGATGGCTCGGCGCGACGGCCTTGACGATCTGCGCGCGGCCGATGACGTAGTCGCTGGTGACGTCGGCAGCACCGTAGGCGCCGCCGCCGTGGTCGAGCCCGTAGAGCTTGGCACTCATGTGGATCTTGGTGCCCGGCCGGAAGTACTCCTTCGGGCGCCAATGCGCTCGCGACCCATTGTCCTCACCGAGCCAGGCCCAGCTGCCCTCGGTCGGCGGCGTGGTCGTCAGCGCGAGGGCACGCTCGACGGCCTCCTTGTTGTCGACGGTCCCGTCGAATTTCAGGATGAGCGGTGCGGCGATACCGACCTCTTGGCCGTCGGCGACGTTGACGACGACGTTGAGTTGCTGTTTGGGATTGAGCGTGGTGAACGAGCCCTTGACCGGCACCGACAAGCGGTCCTGGCCGACGGCGCTGCCCTGCCACGTATACGTCGAGTCGTACCCCAGCGCCTCGGAGATCGTGAACGTCGTGCGATCCTCCGACAGCGTCCCGGCCACCGCGCGACCACTCGGATTGACCAGTTTGACGTCCGGGTTGAGCGTGCCACCCGACGCCTTGACCTCGACCTTCGCGATCGGATTGGGGGCGGCGTCGTCGTCGAGCGCCGGCGTGTAGGTGACCTTGACGGTCGGCTGCTTCGACTTCTGGGCGGACGGGGTATCGGTCGACTGCCCGCAGGCTGCGGCGATGAGACCTGCGGTGGCGATACCGGCTGCCGCCAGGACGGTGCGGCGACTGGGGATGGGCTGCGTGTTCATGTCGGGACCAGGATACCGAGACGAACCGGCCCCGGGCGCCGCGCCCTGCCTCGATTCGGTCACGCGAAGGACGCCGCCGACGCCGGTGAGCCGCGCAGATGTGCGCGTTCGCCGTCGTGGTCGAAGATCGACAGGACTTCGGCGGGACCGTCCTGTGGGGCGAGGACATGCGGCACCGTACATGCGAATTCGGCGGCGTGGCCTGCGGGAATGATGATCGTGCGCGCGCCGAGCTGCAGCCGGATGGTCCCCGACAGCACCGTGAACCACTCGTGCCCCGGATGCACACGCAACTCGTCGGCGGCGTCGCGCACCGACTCTTCGAGCCGCATCTTTGCCACGACCACTCCCGACGGCGTGCTGTCCCGTGACAAGGGCCACACGATGATGCCCTCGGTGGTGTGCGGTTCGGGACGGATCACGACGTCGGCGTCGCCGACGGGTTCGACGAGCACATCGAGCGAGGTTCCCAGCGCCCGCGCGATCGGCACCAGCTGATCGAGCGCGACCCGCCGGTGACCGGTCTCGATGCGGCTCAGTGTCGACGGACTCAGGTGGCACCGGTGGGCCAGTGAGTCGAGTGTCCAGCCCTTGGCGACTCGCAGCGCGCGGATGCGCTGACGGACGACGGCATCAAGTTCTTGCTCCATGGGCAAGATTGTATGCAGTCTGCGCATCGCGCCGTTACCGTGAAGATATGACCAGCTCACCACCCGGAAGCCACCAACACCAGGCGCACGGCGGCAGCCCGCGCGAACTGCTCGAGCTCGACGCCGCGGTGACCGGCGCCTACCTCGACGAGGCCATCACGCTGATCCGGGCCGCGGCGTCGGGCCCGCCGGCGACCATCGTCGATGTGGGCGCCGGCACCGGCGTCGGCACCCGCGCCCTGGCCGCGGCGTTTCCCGACGCGGAGATCATCGCGATCGACGGATCGGCGGACATGACCGCCGGCATCGCCGGTGCCGGCACCGGGCACCTGCGCGCCGTCACCGCCGATCTCGACGACGGGTGGCCGCAGGTCGGTGCTGCCGACGTGGTGTGGGCGTCGGGGTCGCTGCATCACCTCGCCGACCCGCTCGCCTTCCTGCACACCGCTCGCGCGCATCTGCGCGGCGGCGGGGTGCTCGCGATCATCGAGATGGCGCACCAGCCGCGGTTTTTGCAGAGCGGGCTCGACGACCGGATCGAGGCGATCATGCGGGCGAAGGGGGCCAATGCGTTCCCGGACTGGACCGACACCATCATTGCGGCCGGCTTCGAGATGCGCGGGCGGCACTCGGTGCCGATCGTCGTTGCCCACCCCACCCCGACCAGCCGCGCGTATGCGCAGGCGTGGCTGACCCGGGTGCGTTCCGGATTGGCCGACGATCTCGGCGCCGACGATCTCGCCACCATCGATGCGCTGCTCGGCGACTCCGCCGACTCGCTGCGCCACCGACCCGACCTGCAGGTGCAATCCACCCGCCTCATCTGGATCGCGACCGCGGAGCGATGACACACACCCGCCGGGTGGATCGGAGCGAATACAGAATGCAGCTATAGCG
>NZ_JBNCNR010000009.1:134921-168333 GCF_049847065.1 Gordonia sp. DT219
CGACAACCACGACAATAATCGGCTCGACCGTCGCCATAGCCGCACACCATATTCCCCCGACACCATCCGGGTCAGTTGAGAACCACCACCGCCCGCCTTCCACCCGCGGCTACCGCCGGATAGGCTGGACCGAATACAGAATGCAGCTATAGCGACAACCACGACAATAATCGGCTCGACCGTCGCCATAGCCGCACACCATATTCCCCCGACACCATCCGGGTCAGTTGAACACCACAGTCTTACGGCCGCGGACCAGTACCCGATCTTCGAGGTGCCAGCGCAATCCCCTTGCGAGAACCAGTGTTTCGATGTCGCGGCCCTGACGGACCATGTCAGGCACCGTGTCGGTGTGATCGATGCGGGTGACGTCCTGTTCGATGATCGGACCGTCGTCGAGGTCGGCGGTGACGTAATGGCAAGTGGCGCCGATCAATTTGACGCCACGCGCGAACGCCTGGTGATAGGGACGTGCGCCGACAAAACTGGGCAGGAAGCTGTGGTGGATGTTGATGGCGCGGCCGTTCCATGCCTCACACAGTTCCGGCGGCAGGATCTGCATGAACCGCGCGAGGACCACCGCGTCGGGGCGGTAGCCGTCGACGATCGCCTCGACCTGATCGAAGGCGGCTCGTTTGGCGCGAGCACCGGACTTCCCGTCGGGACCGGTGAACGGCACGTGATGGAACGGCACGCCGAAGCGTTCGGTGAGCTCACGCAGGTCGGGATGGTTGCCGAGGACCGCCGACACCGTGGCCGGCAGTTCGCCGCGGTCCGCGCGGCCGAGCAGATCGGTCAAGCAGTGACTCTCTTTGCTCACCAGCAGCACCACCGACTTCTGTTCGCCGGTGTCGGTGACCTGCCAGTCGGTGTGCGGTCCCCATTGGGCGGCGATCTCGGCGAAGCGCGTACGCACCTCGTCGAGGCCGATGGCGACCGAGTCGGCGCGCACCGCCTGCCGGGTGAAAAACCAGCCGGAGTCCGCGTCGGAGTGGTAGGCGGCCTCGGTGATCCAGCCGCCGATCTCGGCAAGGAACGATGAGATCCGCGCGACGATACCGAGCTGGTCGGGGCAGCCGAGCGTGAGCACGTAGCGGCGGTCGGCGGCGGCGGGAGTCGCGATACGAGGGGAGGCGGCGTCGGCGGGGGTCACGATCCTCCAGTGTGCCAAGCTCGTCTGTGTGACGATCACCGACCTACGCCGAGCCGATGTCGCGGCCCTCGTCGACCACACCCTGCTCAAGCCCGAGGCCACTCACGACGACGTGTTGGCCACCGTCGCCGAGGCCGCCGACCTCGGCGTGTACGCGGTGTGCCTCTCACCGTCGACGCTGCCCATCGACACCGGCGCACAACGGACGTGTGTGGTCGCGGGTTTCCCGTCGGGTAAACATCATTCGCTGGTCAAGGCTGCCGAGGCCCGGCTGGCCGTGGATTCCGGTGCCGACGAGGTGGACATGGTGATCGACGTCGGCGCGGCGCTGTCGGGCAAGTTCGACGAGGTGTTCGCCGACGTGCTCACCGTGCGCGAGGCCGTCGGTGACGGGATCGTCCTCAAGGTGATCGTCGAGTCGGCGGCCCTGCTCGAACTCGCCGGCGAGGAGACCCTCGTCGAGGTCTGCCGCCGCGCCGCGCGGGCCGGTGCGAGTTTCGTGAAGACCTCGACGGGTTTTCATCCGGCCGGCGGCGCGAGCGTGCGCGCGGTCGAGATCATGCGGGCCGCGGTACCGGCGCAGGTCGGGGTGAAGGCGTCGGGCGGTATCCGCGACGCGCGTTTCGCCGCCGAACTCATCGCGGCCGGCGCCAACCGGCTGGGGCTGTCGGGTAGCCGCGCAGTGCTCGCGGGCTTCGCAGAGTAGGTACGGGCCGGGGCGAGCAGATCCGGCGGTCAGAAGCCGCCGAAGTCCCCACCACCACCGAAATCGCCGCCCCCGAAATCGCCGCCCCCGAAATCGCCGCCCCCGAAATCGCCGAAGCCACCGCCGTAGTCACCGCCACCCGGATCGCCCCCGCCGTAGTCGCCCCCGCCGTAGTCACCCCCACCCGGGTCTCCCCCGCCTGCGTCACCACCGCCGTCACCGCCGTCGCCGGAATCCCCGTAGTCGCCGGAATCGATTGCGCCGCCGTCGCCGCCGTCGCCGTCGCCGCCGTCGCCGACGCCGTTTTCGAAGGCGGTCGCGTCGTAGTTCACCCCGGCCATGCCGGAGAACATTGCCGAGAACAGAAACATCGATCCGACGCCCCAGGCGCCGGCGACGAGCGCGGGTTTCCACCAGGGTTCGGAGTACCACCCGGCCGGAACCGGACGACCGGCGACGCGGCCACCCGGGTAGTAGTTGGGGGTGTTCGGGGAGGGCGCGGGCGAGGCCTGCACCTGCCGGCCCTCGAATTCGACCTCACGGTTCTCGGTGACCTCACCGGCGCTCTTGCGACCGGCGAGTTCGGGGATCTCCGGACCCGGGTCCAAACCCATCGCGGTACGGGCGGCGCGGATGTAGTAGAGCCCCTCGACCGCGGTCTGCTTGGCCAGCCCGGCCTGCGCCGGACTGGTGGCCTGATCGATCTGGGATCCGGCGGCGGTCAGGCGTTCGGCGGCGTCGGCTAGTGCCTGCTTGGACGCCGGAGAGTCACCGACGAGCATGTACACCTGCCCGCCGAGGCGTTCGATGGCCTGCCGGGCGTCGGCCTTGGCGTCGTCGAGGACCCGGGTGGTGGTGGCGCTCGACCGCCGCTGCGTCACCACCACCACTGCGATCACGAGCAGGATGACGACGACGATGAGAATCAGCGAGCCCACGGGTTCCTCCGGAACGGGGTCAGAAATCGGACATCTCCGAGCGTACCCGGGGTGCCGACGCCCTGGCCTCCGAGCAGCGACCGGGCGTGGTCAGAGGATCGAGCAGCTCGCCCCTGATCCGGCCCCCGAACCCCCGGCGGAACTCAGGTCGACGTCTTTGCCGGTGACGGCGAAGTCGACTCCCGAATCGGTCACCTTCAGCGAGGAGACCTTGATTTCCTTGGTGAGTTCACCGAACAGTGAGTCGCCGAATCCGTCCACGAACTGCTGGGCGAAATCGGCCGGGATGCCGAAGGCGAAAGCACTGGCCTGCTCGACCTGAAAACGCACCCGCCCCTGATCGACCACCGGCTTCATCGTGAGACTGACCGGGACGGGGAAGATCGCGACCTGCACCGACGCGTCGACCTTGATCGTGCCGTCGGCGGCGTTGCCGGTCACCGCCGAGACCTGGGTGCCCGAAAGGATACCCGCACCGCCGGCGCCGGTCGTTGGATCGTTGGCGCCGTTGTTGCCGCCACCGTTCGGCGAACCGCCACCGGCGAGCTGGCCCTGTTTGCTCATCTCGATGACCCGCTGGAACGGCACGAAGCCGGTGCCCGAGAGCGAGTCGACCTTCACCGAACCACCGTTCTGGCTGACGCCGTCGGCGCGCGCGTGAAGCTGCATCTGGGTGGCATTCGAGTCGCTGGTGTCGACCTGGACGTACGGATAATTGTTCGAGAACTTTTGCAGCAGAACGGGTTTCTTGCTGATCGACACATTGGTGGGCTGCCCGGTGAGTGCGCCGAACTGCTGCTCGAGACAGTCCGTGGCGCGGCTGCGCAGATAGAGCTCGGAGCCGACGAGCGCGATGATGATCACCAGCACCAGCCCGACGACACCGAGCACGATGAACCTGCCGGTGCGGCGTCGGCCCGGCGCGCTGGTGACGACTCCGGGTCCGGTCGGCGACGATCCCGTCGGGGGTCCGCCGGCCGGTGGCGCGGGCGCGAAGCCACCGCTGCCGACCGGGTTCTGGCCCGTCGTGAACTGTGTGGTCTGCGGTCGCGGCTCCGGCGGGGGCGGCGTCACCGGTGTCGTGGTGGCCTCGCCGATCTGCGAGTAGGCGCGCGAATGCTGGGCGGTGGTGGCCGTCTCCCACTGCTCGGTGTCCGGCGACGGATCCCCGCTTGCCGCACTACTGCTTGCCGCACTGCCGCTTGCCGCACTGCCGGCTTCCGGCGGGCCACTCACCGGACTCGCGGCTTCGTCGCTCGGCGCGGCGCTCGCGTCGTCACCCCGGCCGACCCGCTTGGTGATGTCCGGATCCTCGTGACCCGCTGGGGTACGGGGTTCGTCGGTCGTGTCGTCGGCCATGCAACTCCGTCCTAGCGATTCGGTTCTTGCGTGATCAGGGCTTGTGCGCGGCTACCGGCGATGCGGCAGAGCCGAATTCCCGCTGGTTGGCGAGCACTGCGAGCTGTTCGCGGGCGGTGGCGACGAGCCCCAGATCGAGGGTGTGCACACCCAACCTCGACGGCCCCGCGTACGAAGCGACCACGCTACCGAAGGGATCTGAGATTTGGCTATGCCCGACACCGGTGGGTGCGCTACCCGAACGACGCCCGTCATCGGCCGGTTCGGCCTGTCCGACGGCGACGACGAACGCCGTCGAATCGAGGGCCCGCGCGGTGGCCAGCGTCTGCCATTGTCCGACCTTTCCGGGCCCCGCTCCCCACGACGCCGGCACCACGATCACCTCGGCGCCGTCGGCGGCCAAGGTGGTGAACAGTCTCGGAAACCGGATGTCGTAGCAGGTCGCCAGACCGACGCGCACACCGTCGACCTCGACGGTCACCGCCGTTTCGCCGGCGGCAACGGTGTCGGACTCGCGAAATCCGAAGGCGTCGTACAGGTGGATCTTGTCGTATCCGGTACGCCGGCCGTCCGGATGCGCGACGAGCAGCGTGTTGGCCACCCGGCCATGGTCAGCGGGGGTGAACATGCCGGCGACGATGGTCGTACCGTGATCGGCGGCGGCGCGTGAGACGTGCTGCGCCCAGGGGCCGTCCAATGGCTGCGCGAGGGGGCCGAGCGGCACGCCGAAGCGGCACATCGTGGCTTCCGGGAACACCACGAAATCGGCGCCGGCGGACGCGGCCTGTGCGGTCTTCTCGTCGACGAGGCTCAGGTTGGCGACCGGATCTGTTCCAGAGCTGATCTGGGCCATCGCGATTCGCATGTGGCCAAACTACCCGCGGACGGCCACCGTCTCCCAGGGCACTGTCAACAGATTGTCGACGACGCGCCCGCGTGGGATCTCGACGTCGATCCCGGCGTCGCGCATCAGGCGCAGCGTCTGCCGCCAGCGCGCACGCGGACCGAAGACCGTCTGTCCGGCCGCGTTGTCCCAGCAGCGGTCGGCGGTGGCGAGTAGTTCGTGGATGCGTTCACCGGGCACGTTGTGGTGGATGAGCGCCTTGGGCAGGCGTTCGGCCAGTTCGGAGGGCCGCGCGGTGTGTGCGGGCGCCCAGCACAGGGTGAGTTGCCGGGGACCGTCGGCGTCGAGCAGCACCCAGGCGCAGCGGCGGCCGATCTCGTCGCACGTGCCCTCGACGATCAATCCGCCGGGTGCGAGTTGCGCGATCATCTGCGCCCACGCGGGTGCCACCTCGTGTTCGTCGTATTGCCGCAGGACGTTGAAGGCGCGGACCAGGTGTGGGTGCAAACCGGCGAGCTCGAACCCGCCGAGCGCGAAGCGCACCCGATCGTAGGGTTCGACGATCCGCTCGGGGTCGATCTCGAGACCGACCATCTCCAGGTCGGGGGCCACCGGCCGTAATCGGTGGGCCATCTCCACGCAGGTGTCCGGACGGGCGCCGTAGCCGAGATCGACGATCAGCGGCCGCGGTTCGGAAGTCAGCGCGGCGATGATCGCCGGCTCGTGAGCCATCCAGCGGTCGACGCGCCGAAGGCGATTGATGTTGGTGGTGCCGCGGGTCACCCGGCCGGACGGCTTGGCGCCACGGCGCGAGTCACTACGCATCGTTTTCTCCCGCGCCCTCTTCCGTGCCGCGGCGTGAGGCGGCGTGAGGCGGCTACAGGTTCTTGTGGACCCAGTCCTTGGCGTATTCGGCTTCCGCGCGGAACAGGTCGACGAGGTTCACCGCGATGAGCTGCTCGAGTTTGCTGTTGATGAACGGGATGAAGACCTTGACCTCGCTGGTCTTGCGGAGGGTGCAGCCGGTGTCGGTGGGGAACAGTTCCTGCCAGCCCTGCAGATTTCCCGGGCCGGCCGGGATCGAGGCGGTGTAGTCGCCCTTGGTGTTGTCCGGATCGAACGGACCGAACGATTCCTCGCGTGTGATGACCATGTCCTTCATCAGGACGGTCTGGGCGAGCGGCGGGAGCTGGTCGCGGCCGATGTGCTGCTTGAGCACCACTTTCAGGCCGGTTTCGTCGGACCGGAAGTCCTCGACCTCGCAATGCGGGGAGATCATCTGGAAGCCCGCCATCATGTCATCCCAATACTGCCGGGTGCTCTGGGCTTCGTAGAGCTTCGCCACGGGATGTGTATAGCGCGCGGAGTAGCTGAGACGTCGTGCCATAACGGTTAGGTTACGTCATCGGTGAGCGGCCTCCCAGGCCACCGTCTTCTCCTGTTCGTTCTCCAGCAGGTCCACCAACTGCTCGATGACGGCGCTTTCGATCTTGCCGCCGACGAAGGGAATGGCGACCTTGGCGTTGCCTGTGTACGCGGCGGTGGCCGGGTCGCCGGAGACCACGAGTTCACCATCGACGTCGGCGGGCGCACCGGACACCGACGCGGTCATCGCTCCGGTGACGGTGCTCTTGTCCCGGGTGAAACGCATCATCCGCGGAATCTCCAGGTCCCCCGGACGCACCTTGGTGACGATCGACGGCAACCTGTCCTCGGGGACTCCCTGCAGCATCTCGACGGTGATCGTGGTGCCGTCGTCGGTGAACGACTCGAGCCGGCCGTGGCTCGAGTTGGTGGCCTCGAGCAGATCGCGCCAGTACTGCTCGGTCGACACGATCTCCCAATACCGATCGGTGGAGAAGGGATAGGACACCGAGTGATTCAGCGGGCTCGCCATGGGATGAGAGATTACTCGACGCCGCCGGAGCGCGGCGGCTGCGTGCGGCGCGGGCAGGTTACCGTTGGGCCGTGACCGACACTTCGCTGCAGTCCGGTGTGCCGCTGGCGGGCCTGACCACCCTACGAATCGGCGGCCCGGCACGGGCCCTGATCCGCTGCGACGACACGCGTTCCCTGGTCGAGGAGATCCTGGCCGCCGATACGGCCGCCGAGCCGGTCCTCGTCATTGGCGGCGGCTCGAACCTGGTGATCGCCGACGAAGGGTTCGCCGGAACCGCGATCCGCGTCGAGAGCAGCCAGATCGAGTTCGGCACCGACCGTGAGTCCGGACGCGCCTTCGTGACCGCCGACGCCGGCGTCACCTGGGACGATCTGGTGGCCGCGACCGTCGCGGAGGGTTTCGGCGGTCTGGAGTGCCTGTCGGGCATCCCCGGGTCGACGGGCGCCACCCCGGTTCAGAATGTGGGCGCCTACGGCGTCGAAGTCGCCGACATCCTGCGCGAGGTGCAGGTCCTCGATCGCCGGGCGGCGACGCTGCGGTGGATTGCGCCCAACGAACTCGGCCTGGCCTACCGCACCTCCCGGCTCAAACATCGCGACGAGCTGGTCGTGGTCGCGGTCTCGTTGTGGCTCAACGGCGGCCGCGTCAGCCGATCGCTGCGCTACCGTGAACTGTCCGCCGCGATGGGCGTGGACACAGGCGGTCGGGCCGACGCCCGCGCCGTGCGCGAGACGGTACTCGCCCTGCGCGCGGGCAAGGGTATGGTCCTCGATCCCGACGATCACGACACCTGGAGTGCGGGTTCGTTTTTCACCAATCCGATCGTGCGCACCGACGACGCCCCCGCGATCGGAGAACGCATCCTTTCTCGTCTTGGGCAGGACATCGTAGTGCCCACCTACCCTGCCGACGACGGCATCAAGCTCTCCGCCGGCTGGCTCATCGAGCGCGCCGGCTACGTCAAGGGCTATCCCGGCCCGGACTCCGCTGTCCGGCTGAGCACCAAACACACTCTGGCACTGACCAATCGGGGCAATGCCACCACCGGTGAACTCCTCGCCCTCGCGCGCGATGTGCGCGACGGCGTCGCCGCCGCCTTCGGCGTCTCGCTGCATCCCGAGCCGGTCCTGGTGAACTGCACGCTCTGACTCGTCGATCACGGAATCCCCGTGGACGATCTTGCGATGGCTCCGGTCTAGCAGAACGTTCGGCCGGCAGGCCTTGTGGAATGAATCCTCAATGGCCACAATTCCTTTCGTTCAATCAGTGAACAGTTGCCACAGAATCACGCCGACAGCACCCTCCCGGACCGCATGGCCGATCCGGTCAGGGCCACAACCTTCAGAAAGTCTTCAGTTCACATGCAGGCGACCGCTCTACGGTGGTCGCATGTCAGACATCGAAGAGCCGAGAGAACCGGCGCACGACCACCCCGCGCCGGGCACATATCCGGCCGGCGACCCGACGACGCCGCTGCCTCCGGGACCGCCGCCGACCGGGCCGCAACCACCGACCGTGCCGCAACCGGCGAAGCCGCCGTTCTGGCGTACGCAGCGCACGGCCGTGCTCATCGGCATCGTCGCACTCGTCATCGGCGGCCTCGTCGGCGGTGGGATCGGCTGGGCGATCGGCCACGACTCCACTCCGAAGCGGGTCGCCGCGGCCGAACGATCCCATCACGGCAAGACCCCCCACCAGGGCGCCGCAGCCCAGCGACGACGCGCGGTGGCCGGCCAGATCACCGCGATCAACGGCCAAGCCTGGACAGTCCATGCCCGCAACAACAAGACGGTGACCGTCGACATCACCGGCGGCACCCATTTCGGAACCGCGCGGATGCCGCAGCAGCAGAACGACTTCGCCGTCGGGGACCGGATCGTGGTCACCGGTGCCCGACGCGGCGGTACCGTCACCGCACGCGATGTCGTGAAACGTCCACCGCAGCCGGCCCGGTCGCAGCAGCCCAGCGGACCACCGGCTCCCACGTCGGCGCAACCAGGGTGATCGCACCGAGCCGGTCGCAGACACGCCCCGATCCGACGCGCGGCTGGCAGAATCACCTGATATGAGCGCCACGGTTCTCGTCATCGAGGACTCGACTCCGATTCGGGTCGCGGTGGCCGCGGCGTTGACCGAGGCCGGCCACCTGGTACTCGCCCGCCCCGACGGCTCGCGACTCGAACACGATCTGGCCGAGGCCCGCCCGGACGCGGTACTGCTCGACGTGATGTTGCCGGGCTCGGATGGCTTCACCCTGCTCGACGTGGTCCGGCGGCGCAGCGACGCGGGAATCATCATGGTGACCGCCCGCGACGGCGTCGCCGATCGCCTGCACGGCCTCACCGAAGGTGCCGACGACTACGTGGTCAAGCCGTTCGAGATGGCGGAGCTGGTGGCTCGGGTGGGCGCGGTCCTGCGCCGACGCGGCGGGCGCACCGACATACTCTACGTCGATGACCTCGAAATCGACCGCGACGAACAGACCGCGACCCGTGCGGGCAATCGAATAGCTTTGACGCCCACCGAGTTCCGGGTGCTCACCTACCTCGCGCAACGACGCGGACGGGTGGTTACCAAGACCCAGATCCTTACCGGCGTCTGGAGTTACGACCATTTCGACCCGAATCTCGTCGAGGTCAATGTGAGCGCGTTGCGCCGCAAACTCGAAGCATACGGTCCCCGACTGCTACACACCGAGCGCGGCCGCGGATACATCCTGCGCCCGTGGGCATCTGGCCAGGCATCGACGAGACGCACCGAAGTACCCGGCATCGACGGCGATCCGCCATGAACATGCGTACCCACCTGACCGGTGGTTCGCTGCGCACTCGGGTGACCGTCATCGCCCTCACCGTGGTGACGGTGTCGCTGGTGACACTGATCGCGATCAGCACCGCGCTCTTCGGCGTGGCCGGCCACCGTGCGGCCACCGCACTGCTCGGCGATCGCGCCACGCTGGCCCAACAGTATGCGCGTACCTCCCGCACGCCCGAGATCTTCTTGCAGCGCATCGAAGGCCGGTCGGTGCGTGCCCGCCTCGAACTCGCCGACGGCGAGGTGCTCGGACGCCCGACCCACGACGCGGTCGCCCATCGCACGATCGCACTGCACGCCCCACGCTCGTCCTGGGCCGAGGGCGCGACCCTCACCCTGGCCGTCGACGGCGACCTGCTCGGCGGGATGCAGTCGCGTCTGTTGACCGGCATGGCGATCACCGGCGCGGTCGCGCTCCTGCTCACCGCGGTGCTGGCGTGGTTCGGGATGCGCTATGCTCTGGCGCCGTTGGACACCATGACCGAGGTGGCCCGATCGATCGCGCGCGGCCGACGCGGAGAGCGACTCGCCCCTGCCTGCACCGATACCGAGTTGGGGCGTACCGCAGCGGCTTTCGACGACATGCTCGATTCACTCGAAGGCGCCGAGGCCGACCGGCGCGCGGCCGAACACTCGGTCCGGCAATTCGTCGCCGACGCCGCCCACGAGTTACGCACCCCGATCACCGGGGTTCAGGCTATCGCCGAGACACTGCTGCAGATGGACACCGACGCATCCGTCCGAGACCGGGAAGAGTTGGTGCTGCTACTCGTTCAGGAGACGCGCCGTGCTGGCCGGCTCGTCGGCGACATGGTCGACATGGCGCGCATCGATGCCGGGCTGGGTCTACATCCCGAGCCGGTCGACGTCGCCGCACTCGCCGCCGACCAGTGTCGCCGGGTGGCGATCCTGCATCCCGAACTGACCGTCACCGCTGCCGGTGACGCCGCGCCGACCCTCGCCGATCCCGGCCGGGTCTCGCAGATCCTGGCCAACCTGATCGACAACGCCTGCCAGGCAACGCCGTCCGGGGGACGCGTCGATGTGACGGCGGCTCTCGCACACACCGATTCCGGTGACTGGGTGACCGTGACGGTCGGCGACACCGGCCCCGGCGTACCCGACGCCGACCGCGAGCGCATCTTCGACCGCCTGGTACGCCTGGATGATTCGCGCGACCGGCGCTCGGGCGGAGCCGGTCTGGGGCTGGCGGTGGCACGCGGCCTCGCCCGCGCACACGGCGGCGAGGTCCGCCTGCTGCCCCGCACGACGGCCCCGACGGCGGACACCGCACCACATGGGGCGGTCTTCCGCCTGGACCTGCCGTTCAGGCCGATGGAACCCGATCCGGTTGCCCGGCCGGAACACTCGCCGCCGGCGCCTCGGCGATGACCGCCGACAACAACTCGTTGACCTGTGTGTCGGCCTCGATCGTCGACATGTGACCCACTCCGTCGAGGATCACCAGATCACGCAGAGTTCCGTTGCGGCGCAACACCTCTGCCATCTGCTCGGCGTGTGCCGGCGGCGTCAG
Source organism: Gordonia sp. DT219 (assembly GCF_049847065.1). NCBI lineage: Bacteria > Bacillati > Actinomycetota > Actinomycetes > Mycobacteriales > Gordoniaceae > Gordonia > Gordonia sp. DT219. Next base: position 146,170 of record NZ_JBNCNR010000009.1, read on the forward strand.
CCGATCATCGGTGCCGACCAGGATCGTCGTCGGCACGGACAGCGCCGCCAGTCCCGCGGTGACGTCCAGCTTGCCCATCGCCGCGCCCCAGCGCGCCCGGGCACGCGGCGGGCAGTTCATGATCATGTTGTCGACGAATGCGACGTGTGCCGCCCGGGCGCTCGACCCGAGCGCGATGTACTGCGACAAGCGCGGCCCATAAGAGCTGTGCGGCAACGGAAGTGGCGACGACGTGATGAGTTTGGTGACGGCCGGCGCGAACGGCCTGCTGTAGCGCGGCAGGTCGAGCGGGATCAGCAGGTGGTTTTGCATGACCGCTTTGGCCGCGGTCGACGCGAGGACGACGGCGGACACCCGCTCGGATACTCGCTGCGGATACTGCGCGGCCCACGACATGATCGTCATCCCGCCCATCGAGTGGCCGACGAGGATGGCGCGACGTCCCGCGGGTACCACCGCGTCGAGCACTGCCTCGAGATCTTGGCCGAGGGTGGCGATGGTCGGCCGTTTGCGGCCGAGTTCGCTGCGGCCGTGGCCGCGCTGATCGTAGGAGATCACGGTGCGCTCGCCGGCGAACCGATTGATCTGCGGATACCAAAAGGTGGTGTTGCACGTCCATCCATGCACCGCGACGATCACGTCATCCGTGCCGGCATCGAGCGCCGTGGCCCCGTGGACGACGACGTTGAGTCGGGTGCCGTCGTCGGCGCGCACGGTTTGGGTGGTGCACGGCGCAGTCGGTTCGGCCAGCAGGTCGTCGGGTCCGTCGTCGACGGCGGGCGCGCCGTGCAGCGCCTCGCGCACGAGGCCCGCACCGATCGTGCCCGCACCCACCCCGATCGCTGCGGCGCCTGCCGCGACACCGCCGATGACCCATCCCTGTCGACTCATCTCGTCCCTCTCTCGCAGATCACCGCCGGGACGCAGCGGTCGGAGGATCGCGGGTCGGTCGGTGTGTTTACGGCGTGTCCACCGACTCTTCGCCGCCCGGTGAACCGGCGGCCGAGGTGGCGGAATCCACAGCTTCGGATGTAACACTACTCGTTGTCACGTTATCGGTGCCAGGTTCGGCGTCGGCCACCCATTCGTCGTCACGCCCTGCCTCCGCGTCCGCGTTCGGGGGCTCATGGGCTGCCACGTCGGTGAAGTCGAAGTAGGTCGATGCCTCCCCGATCGCGCGGGAGATCTCGTCGTCGAGCGCCTTACGGAAGGTGGTCTCGACGATCTCGTGCGCCATCGGCCGAACCGTCTGGATCAGCTCGGCCATCTTGCTGACCTTGGCCTCACCGAGCAGCGGGAGATTCTCGTCGAAATACTTGTCGGTGATGATCGAGACGAAACTCGTGGCCGCGTCCTCGAGGTCACCCTGCACGCGCACGAAGCGGTCGAGCAGCACGTCGATGTCGACACCGCTCTTGACCAGGACCTCGGCACCCTCGAGCACCTCCGGGTTCTTGATCGCGTAGTGCGCGCCGTCCTTGACCAGCAATCCCAGCTTCTGGCTGAGTGCGATCGAGCGTTCGCTGGCGTTGAGGGACTTGCGCAGTTCGGTGAAGGTGATGGTGGCCGCACGCTTGAAGTTGCGGAACCGGCCGCCTTTGTTCGGCGCGCCGCCCAGCACATGCTCGACCTTCATCCCGTAGTGCGCGGCGTGCAGGAGCTCGCTGATGGTGGCAAAGGTGTAGCCGCGTTCGAGCATCCGGGAGATGAGGTTCAGGCGCACGAGATGGTCGTCGGCATACCACCCCGTGCGCCCACGAATCGTCGGCGGCGGGAGCAGGCCACGGTCTTGGTAAACCCGGATATTCCGGACACTGACGCCCGACGCCTCTGCCAGGTCGTTGATCCGATACTCAGCCACGGATGTCAGTGTATTCGCCGGCCGGCCCGATCCCGACGCCACGCATCCCCGATCAGCTCACGCGACGAGCAGCAGGACACCGGTGGCGACGAGGACGCCGACCTTCACCAGCTCGGCCGCCACATAGAACAGATGCACCCGGCTGCGCGGTCCGTCGGCGTCGCCGGCCGCGAGGACCGCATCGGAGCGGCGGTTCAGCGCCGGGCGGATCGCCACCAATTGGATGACGAGCACCACCAGCGCGACGATCGCAAGGATCCCCATGGACTGCCCCAGCCATCCGCCGGCGGCCGCGCAGACGACCAGCACGATCGCCAGCACCGCCTCGACCGCGTTCAGCGCGCGGAACACCAGCCGCCCGATACCGAGCCCGAGCGGGATCGTGATGCCGGGTGCGCGGAACTTCAGGGGCGCCTCGATGAACGAGATGGCCACCACCATCCCCAACCACAGGAAGGTGATGGCGGTGGCCAACCCATGAGAAGCCGTCACCTCGATGCGCCCGTGCGCAGCAGCTCGGGCCCGAACGTCTCGAAGTGGATGCGCTCCTCGGGCACGTCGCGGTCGACCAATTGCGTGCGGATCGAGTCCAGGAAGCCGGTGGGCCCGCACAACATTGCGTGGACACCGTCGTCGAGGTCGATGTCATCGAGGGACATATGTCCGGTGCGCACGTCGTCGGAGCGCAGGTGATCGGCACCTTGCTGATACCACTGGTACAGCCGTGCCGAACCGATCTTCTCGACGAGGGCGCCCAGTTGTCCGCGGTGTGGCTGACCGGCGCGTGAGCGGTCGGCGTGCAGCACCGTCACCGGCCGCTCGGTACCCGACTCGGCGAGCGCGGTCAGCAGCCCGATCACCGGCGTGCAGCCGATACCAGCCGACGCCAGCAACAGCGGCGAATCACCTTCGGGGAGAAGAAGATCACCGAACGGGGCCGACACGTGCAGCGTGTCGCCCTCGAAGGTGCTCTCGTGCAGGTGCGCCGACACCTCACCGGCGAGTTTGACGCTGATCCGCCATTCCGATTGCACATCCGGTGCGCCGGTCAGGCTGTACTGCCGGATCTGACGCGCACCGTCGGCCAGCGGCACCTGCACCGAGATGTACTGCCCGGGCGAGAACGTCGGCAGATCTGCGCCGTCGGGGCGGGCAAGGGTGAACGACACCGCGTCGGGTGCGACCTGCTCGCGGTGCGTGACGACGAGGTCGCGCCACACCGCACCCGGCGCCACACCGGCCGCGGCATACAGGTCGGTTTCCTCACGGACCAGCACATCGGCCATCGCCCAATACAATTCGTCCCAGGCGTTCGCGACCGCCGGGGTGACCGCATCACCGAGCACCTCGACGATCGCGGCGAACAGATGCTCGTGCACGATCGAGTACTGGTCGCGGGTGACGCCGAGCGACGCGTGCTTGTGCGCGATGCGGTCGATGATGAACTGCTGACGCCGAAGGTCGGGCTCGAGCTGCAACCGCGCGAACGCGGCGATCGAGCCGGCCAGGGCCATCGACTGTTCGCCGGAGCGCTGATGAGTGCGGTTGAACATGTTGTCCAGCAACTCCGGATGCGCGGCGAACATCCGCGCGTAGAAATTCGGGGTGATCTCACCGAGTGCGCCTTCGACGGCGGGCAGGGTGGCCGCGATGACCTCGCGAGTGGTTGCTGTGAGCACGATGACTCCGATCTGATCTGCTCCGCCGGCTGACGGAAGCGGTTGTTGCCGTGGTTATTCGGCACGTCTCTGCGGCGCCGCATCACGACGTCGCAGGGGATCGAGGGTGAGCAGGACCGCACCGGTCGGATCGGCGACGAGATCGCCGATGGTGTGATCGTCGAGACTGGTGAAGAAGGCACTTCGCGCGGCGGCCAGTGCGCCTCGCAATCGACACGCGGCACGTAGCGGGCACGGGGTATCGCCCTCGCAGTCGACGACTTCGCCGTCGCCCTCGAGACTGGCTGCAAGCCAACCGATCCGGGCGGTGCGACCGAGATCGGTGATCACCAGACCGCCGGTGCGCCCACGTCGTGCGTGGACGACTCCGAGCTCGGCAAGCCGGCCCGTCACCTTCGCCACATGCGTGTAGGGCACGGCCACCTCCGCGGCGAGCGCACGCGTGGTCATCGGCCCGGTGGACACGGCCAGGCGCATCACCACGCGCAGTCCGATGTCGGTGAACCGGGTCAATTGCATATGACCATCAGATCATAATTTGCATCGCAGATGCATATTAAAATGCGGTGGCGATCATCACGTTCTCCGGTCCCGCGCGCAGGCAAAAACGACCGGGGCGAGGGTGGGGTCAGCTCACCGGAGCTTGCGGAACCAGGACTTGTGCTGGATCTCGTCGACGCGTGGCCGCACGTCGACGAGGTAGACGATCACCGCGACGACACCGATGAGATAGAACAGGGTCGGAGCCTGGAACAGCCAGATGAACAGGGTCGCCGCCGCGAGCAGCGCCACCCAGATCACCTTGCTCTGCTTGTCCACCGCCGGAAAGGCGTCCTTGCGCTGGATCGATGCGTGGACGAGCGCCACGACGGCGGCAACACCGGCGACCACGGTCAGCAACAGGAGCAGCAGGTTCGATCCGGCCGCCAAGACACCCACAAAATTCACGTCGCCAGTCTAACCGTCTTGTCGGATTCGCCGGATCGGCCGGAAGCGCGCCGCGGGTCCGATCACGAACCGCTCGGCTTCTTGGCCGGGGCTTTCTTGGCCGGGGTCTTCTTTGCCGGGGTCTTCTTTGCCGGGGTCTTCTTTGCCGGGGTCTTCTTTGCCGGGGTCTTCTTTGCGGCGGTCTTCTTTGCGGCGGTCTTCTTGGCCGGTGTCTTCTTCGTGGCGGTCGTCTTCTTGGCCGGGGTCTTCGTGGCGGAGGTCTTCTTGGCCGTGGCCTTCGCCGGGGTCCTCTTCGCCGTGGTCTTCGTGGCCGGGGTCTTCTTCGCCGGGGTCTTCTTCACGGGGGCCTTCGCCGCCGTCTTCTGCGGCGATGCAGTCTTTTTCGCACGCGCACTCTTCTTCGCGGGCGCCGCCTTTTTCGTAGGCGCACTCTTCTTCGCAGGCCCACTCTTCTTCGCAGACGCAGCAGTCTTGTTCCCAGCCGCCTTCGAGACGACGGCGGCCTTACGTGCCTGCGCGTCTTTTGCGGCCACCTTCGCCGGCGACGCCTGCTCGGCCGGGCGCCGCGCGGACAACTGTGGCACGCCGGTCCCGCGGGCAGCCTGTCCGGTGATCAGTTTGGTCTGGGTGGCCAAGGTGCCCAGCGCATCCTCGGTGAGCGCGACGGCGTCGGCGTACACCCGCTCGAGCTTCGGCAGCTTGCCCTCGACGAGTGGTTGCGCCCTGAGTTTGCCGACGACTTCTTCGGTGCGTTCGGACAACGACGCCAGCAACGCCGCGGCGACGGCGAGGTAGGCGTCGGCAACCTTGCGCAACTCCTCTGGGGTGAATCGCGCGCGCAGTTCTTCGATCTCGACGGGCAATTCGACCGGCAGGGCGGCAAGTTTGTTCTTCGCCTCCTCGAAGGTCGCGAGCGCCGCCGCGAGGGTCTCGTCGAGGGTGGACTGCGCCGAGTCCACCCGCTGCCCGACGCGCTCCTGGAGGTCGTCGCGGGAGCCGGTGATCTTCTCCTGGGCGGAGCCGATGCCCTGGACGATTTTGGACTGGGCTTGCCCGGTGGCTGCCTCACCGCGCTCGCGAATCTCGTTGAGCAGGGCCGATACTTGGCCTAACGCAGTCGACAACGGGTTGTCCGGCATGATCGGAACTCCTCGGTTCGCTTGTGCGGGTTACGAATCGGCCCCGGACTCGTCGGGGGCCGGCGAATGGGTGGCATTCTCCTTGCGAAAGGACTCGTAGATCTCGAGCAGCATCTGCCGCTGACGTTCACTGATCGAGTCGTCGGCGATCAACGCGCCGCGGACCGGACTGGCCGGCCGTTCTTCGAGGATCCCGGCCCGAACGTACAGCACCTCGGCAGAAACCCGCAGGCCCTTCGCGATCTGCGACAACACTTCTGCCGATGGTTTACGTAGCCCGCGCTCGATCTGGCTCAGGTAGGGATTGCTGACCCCGGCCCGGTCGGCCAACTGCCGCAACGACACTTCGGCGGCCATGCGCTGCGAGCGAATGAAGCCGCCGATGTCCTGCGCCGCGGTGGCCACCGCATCGGACGCGACAGCGGTGACGGCTTCGACGGTGTGGCCGACCCCGCCCGAATCGGTGTCACGATCGTTCTGCGCGCCGGCGACCGCGTCGTCGGTGGGATCCTCCGATGTCATGTCACCTCCTGTGCCTCACGCACCCCAGTATCGACTCCGGTGCTAGCAGGCGCAAGCACAGTGCATGCAGCGCGGGGCGGGCCGGCGCAACGACGGTCAGTGGAAGATCAGCACCGAGATGCTGTAGATGACCAGGCCGGCCAACGACCCGACGACCGTGCCGTTGATGCGGATGAACTGCAGGGCGTGGAGGTCGTCGTCGAGATCGATGCCGTCGAGGGACATGAACCCGGTGCGGACGTCGTCGGAGCGCAGGTGATCGGCGCCGTGCTCGTACCACTGGTACAGCCGTGCCGAACCGATCTTCTCGACGAGGGCGCCCAGCTGTCCGCGGTGCGGCTGACCGGCGCGTGAGCGGTCGGCGTGCAGCACCGTCACCGGTCGGTCGGTACCCGACTCGGCGAGCGCGGTCAGCAGCCCGATCACCGGGGTGCAGCCGATACCGGCCGATGCCAACAACAGCGGCGAATCACCCTCGGGGAGAATCAGATCGCCGAACGGGGACGACACGTGCACCGTATCGCCCTCGAAGACGTTCTCGTGCAGGTGCGCCGAGACCTCGCCGGCGAGTTTGACGCTGAACCGCCACTCCGAGCGCACATCTGGTGCACCGGTGAGGCTGTACTGCCGGTTCTGTCGCGCTCCGTCGGCCAGCGGCACCTGCACCGAGATGTACTGTCCGGGCGAGAACGCCGACAGGTCTGCCCCATCGGGACGCGTCGCCTCGGGCCGCCGACGAACTACGCGGTGCGGTGCGGCAGGAGGCAGGCGACCACTGCGAAGGCCGCCGCGAACCAGAGCGCGACGGCACCCAGCCCGTGAAAGGCGACGCCGCCGACTGCTGCACCGACGGCAAAGACCGCCCAGAAGCCAAGCGTCTTGACCCAGCCCCACGGGTGCTCGGCTCCGATCCCGGCGATCATCTGATGGGCGGCCTTGACGAGCGTGCCGGTGACGTAAGTGAGTCCGACGTGCACATCTGTGTTCGCGGCGAGCGCGGAGTTGATGAGTCCAGCCGCGACGGCGATGACGATCAGGCCAGCCGAGACCGACGCGGTGTTCGCCGTGATCGTGCCGATGGTCGTCACCGTGGCGATCAGAATCATCAGCAGCCGATGCGCCGCACTCCCACCCCACCGTCCGACAGCGGCCCCGGCGACGTTACCTGCGAAGAACAGCACGATCAGAAGTGCACTGAGTCCCGCCAGATGCCAATGGCCGATGGCCGACGAAGAACCGAGAATCGTCGTGTTCCCTGACATGAACGCGACGAAACTGCCCTGCAGGACCACGAAGGCGATAGCGTCGACAAACCCCGCCAGGCCGAGCAGCCACGCTCCAAGCAAGGCGTCCGATGATCCCCCGCGGCTGACCTTTTCGTTGATATACGCCACCTCAATCGGGAATCGCTCAGCACATGATCGACCATGCGCCCGGCCGACGACACGGGATCGAAGCGGCCCCGACCGCACCCCGGACTCGTTACGAGTCCGGGAGCGGCCGGGGCCGTCTCGCGATCGATGACTAGCCGATCATCTTGCGCGGATCCACGACGTCGTCGAAGGTCGCCGCATCGATATATCCGGTCGCAAGGGCAGCCTCGCGCAGCGTGGTGCCCTCGTCGTTCGCCTTGTGCGCGATCGCCGAGGCCTTGTCGTACCCGATCACCGGGGACAGCGCCGTGACGAGCATCAGCGACTGCTCCAGCAGTGCGGCGATCCGCTCCTCGTGCAGTTGCGTGCCCTCGATGCAGTACTCGCGCAGCTTGACCGCGGCATCGCCGAGAATTCGCGCCGAGTGCAGCACGTTGTTGATGATGATCGGACGCATGGCGTTGAGTTCGAAATTGCCCTGCGAACCGGCGAACGCCACACAGGTGTCCTCGCTGAGCACCTGAATGCACACCATCACCATTGCTTCGCACTGGGTCGGGTTGACCTTGCCCGGCATGATCGAGCTGCCCGGCTCATTCGCCGGAAGGATCAGCTCACCGAAACCGCACCGGGGTCCGGACGCCAGCCACCGAATGTCGTTGGAAATCTTCATCAACGGCACAGCCAAGGCACGCAGTCCCGCGCTCGCCCCGACCATCGCATCCAAGCCGCCCTGAGCGGCGAACTTGTTCTCGGCGGTCACGAACGGATACCCGGTGAGCTCGGCGATCTTGGCCGCGGCATCGACGTCGAAGTTCTCCGGCGCATTCAGGCCCGTGCCCACGGCGGTTCCGCCCAAAGCGAGCTCGTACAGGCCCTGAAGCGAACCCTTCAGACGCTCGATGCCCTGCTCGATCTGCCGCGCATAGCCCGACCATTCCTGCCCGACGGTCACCGGGGTCGCATCCTGCAAGTGGGTGCGACCGATCTTCACCACGTCGCCCCACTTGTCGGCATTCGTGGCGAAGGCTGCCTGCAGGTCGATCATGGCCGGCAGCAGGCGCTCGTTGATCTCCTTCACGGTGGCGATGTGCATCGCTGTCGGGAAGGAATCGTTGGACGACTGCCCCAAGTTGACGTGATCGTTCGGGTGCACCGGATCCTTAGTCCCCAGTTCGCCGCCGACGAGCTGAATCGCGCGGTTGCTGATCACCTCGTTGACGTTCATGTTCGACTGGGTTCCCGAACCCGTCTGCCAGACGTACAGCGGGAAATGCTCGTCCAGTTCGCCGCTGATCACTTCGTCGGCGACCTGCGCGATGAGGTCGGCCTTCCAACCCGGCAGTCGACCGGCCGCACCATTCACCTGGGCGGCAGCCTTCTTCACATAGCCATAGGCACGGTAGACCTCGTGTGGCATCTTGTCGTTACCGATCGAGAAGTGCTGCAACGAGCGCTGGGTCTGTGCGCCCCAGTACTTGTCGGCCGGCACGTCGATGCCGCCCATCGAATCGGTTTCATGACGTTCACCGGTCGCATCAATCCCGATCGCCAGATCCAGGATCTCCGGTGTGGCTGCGGCGTCGTCGCTCATTCGGCGAGCTCCGTGTAAACCGGCTGCCACATCGCGTCTTCGACAGCCTGCACAAGACTGTCGTAGCTCTTGGTGGACACACCTTCTTCGATCGCCTGCTTGGCGACCGCGAGTGCCACGATCGCAGACGACGCGCGCAAGTTATCCACCGCCGGGAGCAGCGATGCACCCAGCGCGGTCGGATCGACCTGGTCGGCGACCGCCTTCGCCGCGGCGAGCAACATCCCGTCAGTGACGTGACTGGCTCCCGAGACGATGGTGCCCAGGCCCAGACCCGGGTACAGCAGGGCGTTGTTGGCCTGGCCGATGTTGTAGTCGACACCGTTGTACGACACCGGATCCACCGGGATTCCGGTGGCGACCAGTGCCCGTCCCTCCGACCACGGCACAGCGTCCGCGGGCATCACCTCGATGCGCTCGGTGGGGTTCGACAGCGGCAGCAGAATCGGGCGCTCGACACCGGCTGCCAACGCTTCGACGACGGCCTTCGGGAAGCCGTTGTGCATCGTCGAGGTACCGATGAGGATCGTCGGCTTCACCTCGTTCACGACGGTGAGCAGGTCGATCCGCCCGTCGGTCCGCGACCAGTCGGCGACCTCGGCCGCAGGCCGCGCGTACGCCGCCTGGTAGTTCGGCAGATCCGCCATGTCATCGGTGACCAGCCCGTCGACGTCGACCAGCCACACGCGTGCCTTCGCCTCGTCCTCGCTCAGCCCGTCGCGAATCATCGCGGCGCTGATCTGGTCGGCCATGCCGGTGCCTGCCGTGCCGGCGCCGAAGACCAGCAGTCGCTGCTCAGCGAACGTCTGCTTGGTCACTTTGAGCCCGGAGAACACTGCCGACATGACGATGGCGCCAGTGCCCTGCATGTCGTCGTTGAAGATCCGGTAAGTGTCGCGATTCTCCTCGAGAATGCGGCGCGCGTTGCTGGGGCCGAAGTCCTCGAAGTGCAGCAATGCGTTCGGGAACAGCTCAGACGCGGTCTTCAGGTAGAGGTCGATAAAGTCGTTGTACCGGTCGCCGGTGATACGCGCGTGGCGGTTGCCCAGGTATTCGGGGCTATTCAGCAGGGCCTCGTTGTCGGTGCCGACGTCGAGGTTCACGGCGATCACCCGGCCCGGGTCAACCCCGGCGGCAGCCGTGTACACGGCGAGCTTGCCGATCGAGATGTCCGTGCCGTTCACGCCCCAGTCGCCGATGCCGAGGATCTCCTGGGCGTCGGAGACCACGATGAGATCAACGTCGTCAGGGCCGAGGCCAAGTCCGGTGAACGACGCGCGCACATCATCGGGGCGGTCGATGGAGAGGTAGACGGCCCGCGAATCGCGGTAGTCGTTGCTCCACTGCTTGATCGCGTCGCCGATCGTGGGGTCGTACACGATGGGCAGCATCTCCGCGAGATGGTCGACGATGACCTTGTAGAACAGCACTTCGTTGCGGTCCTGCAGCTGATCGAGGTAGGTGTACTTCTGCAGGTCGGTGGAATAACCGCTGATCTGTCGGTAGCACCGTGCAGCCTGCTCATCGAGGGTTTCCACCGCAGACGGCAGTCGACCGATCAGGCCGCGGCGTGCACGCTCATCCACGGTGAACGCAGTTCCGCGGTTACGCAGCGGATCGGTACTGACGGTCGGGCTATTGGGCACAGATTCCTCCTTGAATGGAACACGGGTGCAGGCCGGGCACAAATCAAGAGAAATATGACCGGTAGCAGAATCCAGCCTTACGCACGCGCGAGATGGGGGCCAGGCTCGGAAGCAATGTCGTCCCGGATACCGTCCTTGATGGCACATAATGTGACATTAGTTCCCCCGAATAGATGACACCGGCGCGCCTAAAGGTCTACGCCCTTGAGGCCGAAACTCCTGGCCTGGAAACGGTTTCAGATACTGAACGGATCCGGCGGCTGATCGGCGGCCCATAGGCTGACGAGTATGTCCACCGCATTAATAACCGGAGCCAGCCGCGGCGTAGGTGCGCAGATCGCGCGCGCTCTCGCACCCACCTACGATCTTCTGCTACGAGGTCGTGGAAGTGCTGAACTCGACTCTCTCGCAATGGAGTTGGACGGTTCGGCGACGTTTCCGGTCGATCTCACCGACTACGACACGCTCGAAGCATCCGTCGAAGCGATCGGCTCACTCGACGTGCTGGTGCACTGCGCGGGTGTCGCGAGCAGCCTGGAGAACGTCGCCGACACACCGGTCGACGAATGGCGGCACGTCCTCGACGTGAACCTCGTCGCCGCCGCGGAGCTCACCCGACTGCTGCTACCCGCGCTCCGGGCGCGCGGCGGGCACGTCGTCTTCCTCAATTCGGGTGCGGGCATGCGCGTGAATCCTGGGTGGACTCCGTACGCTCACCTCCGGTGCCTCACGCACCCCAGTATCGACTCCGGTGCTAGCAGGCGCAAGCAGAGTGCATGCAGCGCGCGCCGACTCGCCGCGGGCGGCGATCAGTGGAAGATCAGCACCGAGATGCTGTAGATCGCCAGCCCGGCCAACGACCCGACCACGGTGCCGTTGATACGGATGAATTGCAGGTCGCGGCCGACTTGCAGTTCTATTTTGCGGCTGGTGTCGTCGGCGTCCCAGCCGCGGACGGTCTCGGTGATCACGGAGATGATCTCGCGGGAGTAGTTGCTCGCAACGTGATTGGCGACACGTGCGACCCATCCGTTCATCTTCTCCTGCAGCGGGCGGTCATCACGCACCCGGATACCGAGGCGGATGACGGCGTCGGCGAGGGTGTTGCGCAGCGTGCTGTTCGGGTCGGCGAGCATTTGCTCGATGACGGCCTTGCCGGTGTTCCAGGCCGTCGATGCCGCGCCGGCGACCGCGTCGCTGCCGACCAGCTCGCGCTTGATGTTCTCGAAGCGGGCCACCATCTCCGGGTCGTTCTGCAGATCGTCGGCGAACTGCTCGACGAACCGGTGCATCGACCGCCGCATCTCGTGATCGGGGTCGGAACGGACCTTGTAGGTGAAGTCGATCAGCTCACGATAGATCTTGTCGCCGACCATATTGCTGACGAACTTCGGTTTCCACGCCGGACCGACATCGGCCTCCACCACCCGGTTGATGAGGTCCCCACTGCCCAGCGCCCAGTCATGAGCACGATCGCACAGGAGCTGGAACACCGGCTCGAGGCGGTCCTCGGCAATGAGCTGGTGCAGGATGCGGCCGATCGGCGGCGCCCATTCGGGTTCGGCCGCCCACCGCAGCACGGCCTGGATGAATTGCTCGATGTCCTCGTCGCGCAACATCTCTGAGGCCAGCTTGATCGCACGGGCCGCCTCGTCGGACACACGCGGCGCGTTGCGCGGGTCGGCCAGCCAGGTACCGATCCGGCGGGGCAGATCGAGTTGCTCGGCCCGTTGCACGATCACCTCGGGCGTCATGAAGTTCTCTTCGATGAAGCCGCCGAGCTGATCGCCGATGTCGTCCTTCTTCTTCCGGATCAGTGCGGTGTGCGGGATGGGCAGACCCAGCGGATGCCGGAACAGCGCGGTGACGGCGAACCAGTCCGCGAGGGCACCGACCATGCCCGCCTCCGCCGCGGCACGCACGTAGCCGACCCAGCCGGAGACGTCGGCACCGTCGCGATGCTCGAGGTAGCGGGTGAACAGATAGACGATGGCGGCGACGACCAGGAAGCTCGTGGCAACGAGTTTCATCTTCCGCAGGTCGCGGCGCCGGCGATCGTCGGACGCGGAATCGCCCGAGGAGAACCCGGGCGCGTTCGCCGGTTCGGCCCGATGCCTGCCGGTGCCGGAAACGTCCGAAGTCACAGTTGACACCCATCCAGTTCTACCCGTAGGCAGCGACTACGCTGACCGGGTGATGGCAAATCGTCCCAGCCCGGCCTCCGCGGCGCGTGCCGCGGTGTCGGCCGCGACGAATGTGACGCGCGGAATCGAGCAGGCGCTGCTGGGTCCGGCGCCCGAGGACCGGGTCAAACCCGACGGCCGCCGCCAACGCTGGGATTCGCACAAGCGGGCCCGGCGTACCGAGCTCACCGATGGCACCATCGCCGCGGTCCGCGCACTCGGCGCCGACGTCGGAATGGACGAGATCGCCCGCCACATCGGCGTTTCCAAGACCGTGCTGTACCGCTACTTCGCCGACAAGAACGATCTCGGGGTGGCGACGACGGTGCGCTTCTTCGAGACCACCCTGATGCCGCGGCTGATCGAGACGGTCACCGACGACGTCGACGAGTACACCCTGACCCGGACGGTGGTCAGCGTGTACGTGCACGCCGTCGCCGACGAGCCGGAGCTGTACCGGTTCGCGCTGTCCGCCTCGCCGAGTTCATCGGTGACCTCGGCCGAATCGGAGAAGCTGGTCGCCCAGTTGCTCACCGGGACCATCGCCACCCGGCTGGCAGAACGCGGCGGTGACACCGCCGGGGCGCAGGTGTGGGGCTACACACTCGTCGGCGGGGTCGGACGGGCCGTCGACTGGTGGATGGCCGACCGCGCGATCGGCGTCGACGATCTCATCGACTATCTGACGATGATGGTGTGGAGCTCGATCGTCGGCATCGCCGCGGTCAACGGCTCGCAGCAGGCTTTCATGTCCGCCCCGCCGCCGCTGCCCGATCTCGATGCCGACCCCGACGCCGACGAGATGACCGGCCGATGACCTCAGCCGAGACGGCCCGATCCCGGGTGGCCCTGGTGACCGGCGGCAGCCGCGGTGTCGGCCTGGGAGTCGCCACCGCGCTGCTCGATGCGGGCTGGACCGTCTACACCACCGCCCGCACCGCACGCGGACCGCAGGGCGCCCGGATACTCGAATGCGACCACACCGATGACGACGCCGTCGCCGAGGTCTTCCGGACCGTCGAGCGGGAGGCGGGGCGGCTGGATCTGCTGGTCAACAACGTGTGGGCGGCTCCACGTGGGTTCGGCGGATTTTCCGAGCCGTTCTGGCAGCGGCCGGTCGGCGACTGGGATTCGCTGATCGACGTGGGTTTGCGCGCCCACTACGTCGCCTCGGTACACGCCGCACAGACGATGGTGGCGGCCGGGCACGGCCTGATCGTCAACATCTCGTCGTTCGGGGCCCGCGGTCACCTGCATTCGGTGCTCTACGGGATGAGCAAGGCCGCGCTGGACAAGATGGCCGCCGACATGGCCGTCGAACTCGAGGGCACCGGCGTCACCGCGATCTCGTTGTGGCTCGGACTGATCCGTACCGAGTTGCTGCTGTCTCTGGGGGTCGACGAGTTCGCCGGCTTCTCGTTGCAGCGCGCCGAGGATCCCGAATTCGTCGGCCGGGTGATCGCGGCACTTGCCGACGACACCGGCCTGCGTGTGCGCAGCGGCCACACCTTGATCAGCGCCGAATACGGCAACGCGCACGGCATCACCAACAATGATGGTGCGCAACCGGACTCGCATCGTGCCGCCTTCGGCGGCGGAACCCTCTATCCACCGATCTGACCTCCGCAGACAAACAGGTCCGTCGTCCTCTAAGTTGGTAGTCGGCGGTTACCCGACCGCTGGTTGGCAGACGGCATGGAGGCGTATGGGCTCCTGGTGGTCCCCCCGGTCTTCAAAACCGGTGAGATCGAGTATCTCGGTCTGGCGGGTTCGATTCCCGTCCGCCTCCGCCACCGTCGGCGACACCGCCGGATTGCGACTCGAGGAGGTGCGGTGACGGCAGACCCGAAGACTCCGGAGGCCGACGCGCCCGACCCGCGCCGCCACATTCCGCGGACCGATCACCTGCTCGCCGACCCGGCCATCGCCGGCGCGCGAAAGCACTTGGGCGACAATATTGTTCGCGACACCGTCCGGCGCGCGCAAGATGCTGCACGGGTCGGGGAGATCGATCCGGCCGACGTGGCACGCGCCGTGGCCGAATCCCTGGCCGCGCGTGCACCGACGAGTGCCCGGCCGGTGCTGAACGCGACCGGCGTCATCGTGCACACCAACCTCGGCCGGGCCCCGCTGTCGGTGGCGGCGCGCGACGCTGTCCTCGCCGCAGCCGGATACGTCGACGTCGAGCTCGATCTTGTCACCGGTACCCGCTCGCGTCGGGGCACCAGCACCCGCGAGGCCCTGCTGCGCGCCTGCCCGGCCGCCGGCGATGCACTCGTCGTCAACAACGGGGCCGCCGCGCTCGTCCTGACGACCACCGCGCTGGCCATCGGCCGTGAGGTCGTGATGAGCCGCGGCGAGATGATCGAGATCGGTGCAGGCTTCCGGCTCACCGATCTCATGGCATCGACCGGTGCCCGGCTCCGCGAGATCGGCACGACCAATCGCACACATCTGCGCGACTACGCCGACGCCATCGGCCCCGACACCGGTTGCGTACTGAAGGTGCACCCCAGCAACTTCCGTGTCGAGGGCTTCACCAGCGAGGTCGGTCTGCCGCAGCTGCACGAGCTCTGCGCCGAGCGTGGTGTCCCGCTGGTCGCCGACCTCGGCTCCGGGCTGTTGCGGCCCGACCCGCTGCTGCCCGACGAGCCCGACGCCACCTCGGCGTTGCGCGCCGGGGCCGACCTCGTGATCGCCAGCGGCGACAAACTTCTCGGCGGTCCGCAGGCCGGGATCATGCTCGGCGACGCCGATCTCATCGCCCGGCTGTCGAAACATCCACTGGCCCGTGCGGTCCGGACCGACAAACTCACCCTGGCCGCACTTGAGGCCACCCTCGACGGGCCACTTCCGCCGGTCACCAGCTACCTGCACACGGACCCGGCCCGGCTCCGCGAACGCACCGAAGCGCTCGCCGCACAACTCGACGCGCCCGTCGTCGCGCATGACGGCCGTGTCGGTGGTGGCGGCGCCCCGGGGGTTCCCTTGCCCGGCTGGGCGATCCGGCTGCCACATCACCTCGCCGGCCTGTTGCGGGTCGGGAACCCGGCCGTGCTGCCCCGGGTGCACGACGGAGCATGCCTCGTCGATCTCCGGTGCATTCCCGAATCCGACGACGACGCCGTGCTCGCCGCGATCCGTGCGGTCGCCCACGTCGGCGGAAACACCGGTGACGACGCCGAAAACCCAGGGGCCACATAGGTGTTCGTCGTCGCCACCGCCGGTCACGTCGATCACGGCAAGAGCACCCTGATCCGGTCGCTGACCGGGATCGAACCCGACCGGTGGGCCGAGGAGCGGCGCCGGGGACTGACCATCGACCTCGGATTCGCCTGGACGACTTTGTCTTCCGGCGCCGACGTCGCATTCGTCGACGTGCCCGGCCACGAGCGGTTCCTGGCGAATATGCTCGCCGGTCTCGGCAATGCCCCGGTGGTGATGTTCGTGGTCGCCGCCGACGCCGGCTGGCAGGCGCAGTCCGACGATCATCGCGATGCGATCGCCGCACTCGGTATCGAGCGCGGGCTGATCGTGCTCACCCGAACCGATCTCGCGTCGGCGGAACGGATCGACGAGACGCTCACACAGGCGCGCGCCGGGCTGGCGGGCACCGGGCTGGCCACCGCCCCGGCGGTGGTCGTCTCCGGCGCCACCGGAAGCGGGCTGCCGCAACTGCGGGCCGCCCTCGACGCGGTCCTCACCGACGCCCCGAAAGCCCCCGAGACCGGACCGATCCGGCTCTGGATCGACCGCTCCTTCACGATCACCGGCGCCGGAACCGTGGTCACCGGAACGCTTTCCGCCGGGACCGTACACGTCGGCGACACGCTGGACCTCGCGACGCCGGAGCTCCCGGCCTCGGACCGCGTGCGTCGGGTCACCGTACGCGGACTGCAGAGCGAAGAACGCGACCGGCGCCATATCGGTCCGGTCAGCCGGGTGGCACTCAACCTGCGCGGTATCGGCGCCGACGAGATCGCCCGCGGGTCGATCCTGCTGACCCCCGACGTCTGGCGGCGTACCGGCGTCGTCGACATCCGCCGGGTCAGTGGAGACGGATTCACCGACGCGCCGTCCCATCTCATCGCCCACGTGGGCAGTGCGGCGATCCCGGCGCGGCTGCGTCCCCTCGACGCCGACCACGCGCGCGTACACCTCGACCGGCCGCTGCCGCTGATCGTCGGCGACCGAATCGTGCTGCGCGACCCGGGAACCCGCATCGTCGGCGGCGGGCAGGTCGTCGACGCCGAACCGCCGGAGCTGGAACGACGCGGTGCTGCCGCCCGGCGCGCCGCCGCGCTGGCCGACCGCTCCCCCGACGGCGACGTGCTCGCCGAGGTCATGCGGCGCCGCGCGGTCACCACCACCCATCTGCACCGCCTGGGCCTCGTCGACCCGTCGGGGCCGGTCCCCGACACCATCCGGGTCATCGGCGACTGGTGGGTCGACGCCGCCGCCCTCGCCGACTGGGGACTTGCCCTGCGCGCCGCGGTCGAACGACTTCATCGCGACGACCCCCTGTCGGCCGGCATCTCGCGTGCGGCGGTCCCCGACCTGCTCGGCATGCCCGGCGCGGCGCCGCTCATCGACGCGGTGATCGCCGAGGCCGGCGTCGAATCCGCTGCCGGATACCTCGCCATGCCCGGCCGCACCAGCGACCTCGGCGCGGCCGAGGAGGCGGTCGCCGCGATCGAACGCCGCCTCGCCGACGACCCGTTCGCCGCACCCGAGGCCGACGACCTGGCAGCACTCGGGCTCGCGGAGCGCGAACTCGCCGCCGCCGAACGCACGCATCGCCTGCTGCGCCTGGGCGCCGGCGTGGTGCTCGCCCCTAGTGCACCCGCCCGCGCGATGGCCGTCCTCGCGCGACTCGATCAGCCCTTCACCACCAGCGCGGCCCGACAGGCACTGCGCACCACCCGCCGCGTCGCCATCCCGCTGCTCGAGCACCTCGATGCGCGCGGCTGGACGCGGCGCCTCGACGCCGGGCACCGCGTCGTCGTCCGGTGATGCGCCACGCCTGGGGATCGGTGCACCGATCTTGTCGGCGCCCGGCCGTAGTCTGAGGCGCGTGGCCAAACCCAAGTCGAGCTTCCGCTGCAGCGAATGCGGCAATCAGGTTCCCAAATGGGTCGGCCGCTGTACGGAATGCCATGCGTGGGGCACCTTCGACGAGGTCACCACCATCAGTGCACCGGGCGGCACCACCACCACGGTCACCCCGACCAGCCCTGCGGTACCGATCACGTCCGTCGATGCCGGGACCTCGACCGCCATCCCCACCGGCATCGGCGAATTCGACCGGGTACTCGGCCGCGGGGTGGTGCCGGGCTCGGTGATCCTGCTCGCCGGCGAGCCCGGGGTCGGCAAGTCGACGCTGCTGCTCGAGACCGCCAAGCATTGGGCCACCGGTGGGCGGCGCGCGCTGTACATCACCGGCGAGGAATCGGCGGGACAGGTGCGACTGCGCGCCGAACGTACCGACGCGGTCCACGAAAACATCTATCTGGCAGCCGAATCCGATCTCGCCACCATCCTCGGCCACGTCGACGAGGTCGCACCCTCGCTGATGATCGTCGACTCGGTGCAAACCGTCGTCGCCACCGGAACCGACGGGGTGACCGGCGGGGTCACCCAGATCCGGGCGGTCACCACCGCGCTGGTGTCGCTGGCCAAGAATCGTGGCATCGCCATCATCCTGGTCGGCCATGTCACCAAGGACGGTGCCGTCGCCGGCCCGCGATCGCTGGAGCACCTCGTCGACGTCGTGCTCTCCTTCGAAGGCGACCGGCACTCCGCGCTGCGCATGGTGCGGGGCATCAAGAACCGCTTCGGCGCGTCCGACGAGGTCGGCTGCTTCGAGCAGCGTGACGACGGCATCCACGAGGTCCGCGACCCGTCGGGGATCTTCGTCCACCAGCACGGCTCCGATGTCAGCGGCTCGGTCACGCTGATCACGATGGACGGCAAACGCGCCCTGGCCGGCGAGATCCAGGCCCTGACCACCCCGACGAGCATGGCCACTCCGCGTCGTGCGGTCTCCGGTCTCGATTCACCGCGGGTGGCGATGATCCTCGCAGTCCTGCAGAGCACGTTGAAGCTCGCGGTGCATGAGCGCGAGGTCTACGCCGCCACCGTCGGCGGGATGCGCGTCACCGAGCCGGCCGCCGACCTCGCCATCGCGCTGGCCGTGTTCTCGGCGATGAAGGGGCGGCCGATCCCGCGCACCACGGCCGTGGTCGGTGAGGTGGGGCTCGCCGGGGAGGTGCGCCGCGTGTCGGCCGTCGCCCGGCGCATCGCCGAGGCCAAGCGCCTCGGGTTCCGGCATATCGTGATCCCGGCGGGCACCGACGAGAAGATTCCCGACGACATCAAGGTCACCCGGGTCGCCGACCTCGGGCAGGCGTCCACCGCAGTCTTCCGCACGGTGCTCAGCGTCGTCGACGCGCCATTCTGACGTCGGAAGTCCGGGCTCGGTCGCTCACGGCCGCGCGAGGCGTTGCTTGTACTCCTCGGCCATCTGGCTGTTGTCGACGTGCTCGGCGAAGTGCTCACGCGGATTGATCGTGACGAAGATCGAATGACCCACGGCCACCGGGGAATCCGGGTCCCCTATATGTGCGGTCGCCTCGACGTAGATCTTGCGCCGCTGCCGGCCGAGCAGCCGCGCGGTCAGCTGCAGACGAGAGCCGACGGGCACCGGGGCGAGAAAGTCCACCTCGAGGTGCACGGTGACCGCAGACGGCCCGACCAGGAGCGGAGCGGTGCCCATCACCTCGTCGAAGGCGGTGGAGAGCACGCCGCCGTGGATGACGCCGGGTCCGCCCTCCATCCACGGTTCGACGTCCATCTCGGTCTCGACGCTGAAGCCCTCGCCGGCCCGCACCACCAGGTGCAAACCGCGGGGCGCGTCCTCGCCGCAGCCCAGACACATCGGGTTGTGCATCCGGATCTGCGCTCCGGGGGCGACCGCCTTCGGATGGCGCGTAAGCGGGTCCAGGTCATCGGGTACGGCGAAGCCTGGCCGATCGGGTCGCGGTGCGGTGTTCACGTCCCGATACCCTAGTCATGCGCGCCGGCCACGCCGATCCCCGGCCACCTGCGAGACCGGCCGCGAATCTTCCACGAAGGGACAGCGATGGTCGACGGACCCAGGACCGACCAATACGGCCGCACCGATGCCGCACGCTCGGCGCTGATCAAGGAGACGCTGGTGCGGGTGGCACCCGGTACCGGGCTGCGCGACGGGCTCGAGCGCATCCTGCGCGGCGGCACCGGCGCCCTGATCGTGCTCGGGCACGACTCCGACGTGGAGAAGATCTGCGACGGCGGCTTCCACCTCGACGTCGAGTTCGCCCCGACACGGTTGCGGGAGCTGGCCAAGATGGACGGCGCGGTGGTGCTCTCCACCGACGGCAAGCGGATCGTGCGCGCGAACGTACAGCTGGTCCCCGACCCGGCGATCCCCACCGAGGAGTCCGGCACCCGCCATCGTGCCGCCGAGCGCACCGCCATCCAGACCAGGTATCCGGTCATCTCGGTGAGTGCGTCGATGTCGATCGTCAGCGTCTACGCCGAGGGTCTGCGCCGTGTCGTCGAGAGCCCCGACCCGATCCTCTCGCGAGCCAACGTCGCGCTGTCCACTCTGGAGCGGTACAAGGCCCGCCTCGATGAGGTGATGTCGGCACTCGGCCGGGCCGAGATCGAAGACTACGTCCTGCTGCGCGACGCGATGTCGACGGCGCAGCGCATGGAGATGGTGCGCCGGGTCGGCGTCGAGATCGAGGAGTACGTCCTGGAACTGGGCACCAACGGCCGGCAGGTGAGTCTGCAGCTCGAGGAGCTCATCTCCGAAAACGACACGGTCCGTGAGCTTCTCGTCCGCGACTACTACGCCAGCCCCGAGCCCGCGACGACCGAAGAGGTGCGGCACACGCTGGAGACGATCGAGCAGCTCTCCGACACCGATCTCCTCGACCTCACCCTCCTGGCCGGAGCATTCGGCTATCCGACGACGATCGATGCGCAGGACACCACTATGAGTCCGCGCGGCTACCGCATGTTGGCCCGCATCTCGCGTCTGCAGTTCGCCCACGTCGATCGGCTGGTCCGCAGCTTCGGCACACTGCAGGCACTGCTCGCGTCCTCAGCCGCGGATCTGCAGGCCATCGAGGGCATCGGCAGCATCTGGGCCCGCCACATCCGCGAGGGACTCTCCCGCCTGGCCGAGTCGAGTATCGAGCGCTACGACTAGGACGTCGTCGGGCCCCAACTATGAAGTTCTCAAACAACAATTGCGGTCCCGGCGGGCCGGGTGCAGGGTCAGAAAGTCATTGTGGGTGAGCGTGTTTCAGACGAGCACGGTCAGGCAGCCGGCGTCAGGCAGCCAGTTTCAGGCAGCGACACTGTCGAGTCGTAGGGTGCGTCGGTTGTAGGCCGGTTGTGGTCGTCGTTTGGGATCAACTGTGGCGGGCGGTATCAGCCACGGATGCCGATCGAAGCCCATCACCACGTCCCACCCTCTGTCGTGGACGTCGTGGTGACAGCTCGTGCACAGTAGGCACCCGTTGTCGAGGTCGGTGGGACCACCATCAACCCACGACACAAGGTGGTGTGCCTGCGTTCGCGATGCCGGCGCACCGCATTTCACGCAGCACTTATCCCTGAGCAGCAACGCTTTTCGTTGCGAAGGCGTGAACAGCCGCTTCTCCCGTCCGACGTTGAGTGGCACCTGTTCGCCGTCGACGATGACGACGGTGACCGCGGCATCACAACCCAACATTCTCGCGGTCGCAGGTGTCACCGATCCCATGAACTCGAGTGCGGACAATTTCGGGGTGTCGGCAGGAATCGTCAACAGGACGCCACCGGTCGGTTTGCACGACACCGTCTCATCGGCGAGACCCTTCTCGGCAAGCTCGAGGATCGTCTCGAGAGCATCAGCACGTTTACGATCGGCCGAGCGTGGATCGTGCGAGCCGTCGGGTTGGGGTTTCGGCGCGGATAGCGATTCGACGAGGCTGTGGAGTTTCTCCCCGGCGACGGCATCGAGGTTGGCGCGCACATCCAAACGGCCGTCATCGGTTTTGTGGTAGCCGAGTTCGTTGATCGTCTTGTCTTCGGCGGCAGGCTTGCCGTCGTCGGCGGCGAGTTCGTTGGCGATGGTGCGGGCGTGTTCGGCGATCTGGGCCGGCGTCATGCCCGCGGAGGACCACG
>NZ_JBNCNR010000010.1:0-147364 GCF_049847065.1 Gordonia sp. DT219
TGCTCGAGGAGGTTGTGGGCGAGCAGTATTTGTTTCATCGCCGCGAATGCTTGTGGGCCGGTGAGGTCTGGGTCGAGATGGATGTCGCTGAGTTGCTCGACGATGCCGGCGAACAGTGCTTCGGCATCGATGATGCGGGCGGTGGAACTGTTTGAGCTTGTAGAGCTGGTGGTGGTGTCGTCGATCATGTGCCCTCCCCTGGCGATCGTTGCGATGGGTCCACTCTACATGGAAATCCGCTGAGCGCAAGGCCTCAGAAGACGAATACTGTTTGTGCACAACAGCATTCGCACGGTTCGAGTCGGCCGATTCTTGTCGGTGGCGTGTGGTAGTGGGCGCGTGCTCGATGCCTGCGGCTCAAGCGCGCGGGAGTACACCCAGGAGCGCCGAAACGCAGGCTGTCTGCAAGGCGTCTCCCAGGTCTACATGCAGAACGCCGAGCTCGGGCTCGTCAGCGTAAGCCGCGAGCAGGCTGGGCGGTGGGGGAACGTAGGGCGACAGCGCCCCCGCGGTGACGAGACTCATCAGGCAGAACAGTTGTGCGTCGTCGCCGAGCTCGGGCAGGTGGCGGCGAACCAACTCGCTCATGTCGACGAGCCTCGCGAGCGAGGATCGCTTGTGCCGCTTGACGACCTCGACGGAAACGTTGTGTTCCAGCACCCCTCCCTGCGCGCCGAAGAGATCGCACAGGACCGGCCGTCGGGCAAGTGAGCGACCGACGATCTCGGCCAACCGGCGCGCCCGGACCTCGGTTGCGGCATCTGGCGCGACGTTCGCGGCGAGTTCCTCGGCCAACTCGGTCAGCCAGTCGCCCAGGAAATCGTCGAGCAGCTCGAGGAGCACCGCCTCGCGGGACTCGAAGTACCGCAAGACATTCGACTTGGCCAGACCCACCCGACGGCTGAGCTCGTTGAGGCTCAGCTGGGCCACGGGCATCTCCTCCAGCATGGCCGCAGCGGTGTCAAGCACCGCCCGCCGACGGACCTCTCGCTGCTGCTCGCTTCGCGCCCGCTGAAATGTCACCCCGCAAGGCTAGCGGACCGGCGGTCTCTTGACAGCAGACCGCTGGTCTCTTACAAAGGTATAACAGACCAACGGTTCTTTAGGAGTGGCGATGAATGGCAACTGGAACGAGCAAGACATCCCCGACCAACACCGCCGGGTGGCGATCGTGACCGGTGCGAACACCGGACTGGGTTTCGAGACCGCCCGGATGCTCGCCGGGCGTGGGGCGACGGTGGTCCTCGCCGTCCGTGACGTCGAGAAGGGTGCGCGGGCGGCGGCGCGTATCGACGGCGACGTCGTCGTCCAGTCGCTTGATCTGGCCTCACTGGACTCGATCAGGTCCGCGGCCGCGGATCTGCGCGCAGCCCACCCGCGGATCGATCTACTGATCAACAACGCGGGGGTGATGTACACCCCGAAGCAAACCACCGCCAACGGGTTCGAGATGCAGTTCGGCACCAACCATCTCGGCCACTTCGCCCTCACCGGTCTGTTGCTCGACCACCTGCTGCCCGTACCCGGTTCCCGCGTGGTCACGGTCAGCAGCACGGGTCATCGCATCCGGGCGGCCATCCACTTCGACGATCTGCAATGGGAGAGCTCGTACAGCCGGGTGGGAGCCTACGGCCAGGCCAAACTGGCGAACCTCATGTTCACCTACGAGCTCCAGCGCAGACTCGCACCGCACGGCACAACGATTGCCGTCGCCGCTCATCCCGGCGTATCGAACACCGAACTCATTCGCAACACTCCTGCGGCGCTTCGAGTTCCGGTCTCATGGCTTGCGCCGATGTTGACCCAGACACCTGCGATGGGCGCGCTGCCCACCGTGCGTGCGGCCACCGATCCGGGCGTTGTCGGCGGCCAGTACTACGGTCCCGGCGGTCTGGGGGAGGTGCGTGGCCATCCGAAACAGGTCTCCTCGAGTTCGGCGTCCCATGATCGGGCCGTTGCGCAGCGATTGTGGGCCGTGTCGGAGGAGCTCACCGGAGTGACGTTTCCACTGGCAGTGCAGGCGTGAGGACCGAGGACTACGACTGGCAGTTCGGGCACCAGTAGATGACCCGGTCCGCGCCGGGTGGTCCGAGGGAGCCGCGCAGGATCAGGGTGCCGCACCGGCGGCATGGACGGCCGCGCCTGCCATACACGTAGAGCCGCGCAGCGTGGCCGGTGACGCCGGTGGTGGTGCGTGCCACCCGCATCCGATTGGCCCACAACATGCGGTGAGCAAGGTCGACCATCGCCGCCACGTCGACGGCGGCGACGGGACGTCCCGGAAGCACTCCACGGACGAAGCATAGTTCGCTGCGGTATTCGTTGCCGACACCGGCCATGAGGCGTTGATCGAGCAGCGCGACCCCGATCGGCGTATCGGGCTGCGCCTCGATGCGTCGTGTGGCTTCGGCGGCATCCCAGTCGTCGCCCAGCAGGTCGGGTCCGAGGTAGGCGAGCTCGGCGTCGGGATCGGTGAGCAGCTCGAGTGTGCCGAGCGAAAAGCCCACCGCCTCCGAATCTTCGGTGCGTAGAACAACACGAGCTTCGTGGGTCGGCCGGCGCCACTGCGCGCCGAGTTGATGCACGTCCCACCGGCCTTCCATCTGGAGGTGGGAGTGAATGCTCACCGGAGATGCGAGGTCGTCGCGCGTGATATCGATCAGCAGGTGCTTGCCGCGCGACCGGACTGCGGTGACGACGCCACCGGCGAGATCCGTGGTCGCCAGCTGCGGTACCCGGAAGTCGGTGAGCGTCAGTACCTTTCCGTCGAGTGCGCGGCGCAGACCGGCGGCGGCGCGATAGACGGTGTCACCTTCGGGCATGCTGGCCGTAGCGGAGCCGGAGCCCGCGCGGTGTCGTGGAGAAGCCTGCGTCGACGAGTGCGGGGGCCAGGTCGGAACGTAGTGACTCGACGCCGTCGACCTGGTCGATCGCCAGACGGGACACCCGGCCGTCGTGCACGGTGGCGGCCAAAGCCCTGGCCGCACAGCTTAATACGGTCTCGGAGTCGCTGAAGGTGAGCACGGTCTTGCCGCCACGCTCGACGTAGATCGCCGGTGCTCCGTCGACGAGGACGATCAGCGCGCCCGGTTTGCGGCCCGGCCGGTGCCCGCCGTCGCCGCGCTCGGGCCACGACAGGGCCGCTCCGTATGCGTTGGCCGGATCGGTGGCGGCGAGCACGATCGCCGTCGGGGCCGGGCCCGAGCGATCGTCGAGGGTGTGTCGGCGCAACTCGTCGACGGTCGCGGGCGCCGCGAACTGCGCTCCGCCGAGACCGTCGACGTAATAGCCGCGGCGAACATATCCGCTGTCCTCGAAGACGGTGAGCGCCTTGTAGATCCGCGAGAATCCGCCGGTCACCCCCTCGGCGACCACCGCGCCGCGCGTCACGACGCCGTAGCGGGTGAGGAGTTGGTCGCACAGGACCTGGGTGGTTGCCGTCGGGTCGGCGCCCCGCCGAGGCATCGCGAACCAGCGTCCGCCGGCGGTGGGCGGGGTGGTGACCGTCGGCGTCGCCGACATGAGATGGCGGGTACTCAGCCGGGATGCGCGCAGGCGCGGTGCCCGGCCACGGGATCGATGTGCGGGCGCCGACCGCGAGCCGCCGGATTGTCGCGGGGTGAGCATCGCGCGGACCGGGGTGAAGGAGTCATTGGACAACCGGCCCGCCCACACCAGATCCCACAACGCGCTGTGGACCTCGGCGGTCGCCGGGGGTGTCGCCGATGTCCCCGGGGGTGCATCGCTCGGGCCGAGGTCTCCGATGAACTGCGAGAAGCGCAGGCCCCCTGCGGTGCTGAACAGATCGAGGAGTCTGCGGTGCAGATCGGTCATGTCGATCTCGTCGGGTTCGGGCAGGACGACGTCGGCCAGGTCGGCCGGACATAGGCGTATCCAGCCGTCGGCGCCACCGATGCGCCCGGACCCCGACCACACGACCTCACCGGCCGACAACAGTTCGTCGAGCATGGCGGGTCGGTAGTCGGTGACGCGTGCCGGCAGGATCAGCGACTCCCATGCCGATGCCGGAATGGGCAGCCCGGCAAGCTGATCGATGACGATGGAGACGCCGTCGACACCCGAGAGCCGGTCGTCGTGGCCGCGGCGCCCCTCGGCCGGCGGCGAGACGTGCTGCCACGCGCACAAGAAGCGCGAGAGGGTGACGTCGTCGACCGGTGCGATCTCCGCGCGACTCGCGGCCAGCGAACCGCGCCGGATCTGGCCGAGGACATCGCTGTGACACCATTGCGCCCCGATGAGCTCGGGCAGGAAATCCCCCTCGACGACCTTGCGGTCACCGGCCATCCGCACCAGGGTGTCGCGGACGACCGCGGCGCCCAGACCCAGGGCGGCGGCGGCCTCGTCGACGGTGAACGGACCGTGGGTGCGGGCATAGCGGTGGACGAGATCGCCAACCGGGTCGGGGACCTCCTCGAGGAAGGCGGCAGGCACCCCGAGTGGTGTGGGCACACCGAGTGCGTCGCGGAGCCGGGCGGTGTCCTCGATCGCGGCCCACAGTGGGCGCCCGCGGTGACTCACCGAGATGATCGCGCCATCACGGTGTAACCCGGCCAGCAGGGCCGCCACCTCGACCGAGGATGTCTCGCCGGCGACCGGGTCCGCATCCGCACCGCGATAGCGGGCGGCCACCTCCTCGGTGGTGAGCGGCCCGAGCCAGCGCAGCAGGTCGACGACGTCTTGCCCGTCGCGGGCCTGCCGGCCGGGATCGAGGCGCTGCAACCGGTTGGTCACCTCGGCGATGACGGCCGGATCGAGGAGCTCGCGCAGATCGACACGACCGAGAAGCTGTGCCAACAGCGCGGTGTCGAGGGAGAGGGCCGCCGCGCGGCGCTCGGCGATGGGTGCGTCGTCGTTGTACATGAACGCACCGACGTAGCCGAACAGCAACGACGCGGCGAACGGGGACGGCGACTCGGTCTCGACCTCGACCATCCGGACGCGCCGCGTCGACACGCGCCGGAGCAAATCGATCAGGGCGGGCAGGTCGTACACGTCCTGCAGGCACTCGCGTACGGCCTCCAGGACGATCGGGAAGTCCGGGAATTGCGAAGCGACGGCGAGCAATTGGGCACTGCGCTGACGTTGTTGCCACAGCGGCGCGCGGCGGCCGGGGTCGCGGCGCGGCAGCAACAGCGCGCGTGCGGCGCATTCGCGGAACCGGGAGGCGAACATCGACGACTCGGCCAGCGCGTCGGTGACGAGCTGTTCGACGTCGTCGGGGTCGATGGTGAACACCGCAGCACCCGGCGGGGTGTCGTCGGTGTCGGGGAGGCGGACGATGATCCCGTCGTCGGAGGCGGTGACCGCGCCGTCGAGGCCCAGCGAGTTCTTGAGCCGTGCCGAGATCGCCGACGCCCACGGCGCATGTACGCGTAAACCATAGGCGGAGTGCAGGATCAGGCGCCAGTCGCCCAGTTCGTCACGGAACCGCTCGACCACCAGGGTGCGGTCGGTCGGCAGATGGGTGGTGGCGTCACGTTGTTCGGCGATCAGCGCACCCAGGTTCTCCCGGGCGTAGTCGGTCAGACCGAGTTCGTCTGCACGCCGGTCCAATTCGGGCCGGTCGGCGATCTCACCGATAAAGGCGCCGATGGCCGCGCCGAGTTCGGCCGGCCGGCCGGCTGCATCACCGATCCAGAACGGTAGCCGTCCGGGCTGCCCGAACGCCGGGCTGACGAGCACCCGATCGTGGGTGATGTCCTCGATCCGCCAACTCGTGGCGCCGAGAGCGAAGACGTCGCCGACCCGCGACTCGTAGACCATCTCCTCGTCGAGTTCGCCCACCCGGGTCTGTTTTGCCCCCTCCGCCGATCCGACCATGAACACGCCGAACAGGCCGCGATCGGGGATCGTGCCACCGGAGGTGACGGCAAGGCGTTGTGCACCGCGTCGGCCGACCAACACGTTGCGGTCCCGATCCCAGTTGACACGCGGCCGCAATTCGGCGAACTCGTCGGACGGGAACCGCCCCGAGATGAGATCGAGGGTGGCCTCGTACACCTGCCGGCCCAATTCGCGGTAGGGGGCGCTGCGGCGGACGGCGTCGAACCATTCGTCGACATCGAGTTCGTCGATGGAGGCTGCGGCGATCGTCTGCTGGGCGAGCACGTCGAGCGGGTTCGCCGGAATCGCCAGTTCTTCGATCTCGCCGGCACGCATCCGTGATACCGCGACCGTGCAGTGGATGAGGTCGGTGCGGTGCTTGGGGAAGAGCACACCCTGGCTGATCTCGCCGACCTGATGTCCGGCGCGCCCGATCCGCTGCAGTCCGCTGGCCACCGACGGCGGGGCCTCGACCTGCACGACCAGATCCACCGCCCCCATGTCGATGCCGAGCTCGAGCGAGCTGGTGGCCACCACACAGCGCAGGCGGCCGGTCTTGAGGTCGTCCTCGATCTGCGCGCGCTGCTCCTTGCTCACCGACCCGTGATGGGCGCGGGCCAGGACCGGCGACGCCCCCGATGACGCGCCGCTGGCCATCACGAGTGCCGGCGCCCCACCGGCGACCCGCGCGTTGACCGCCGGCTCCGCTGGCCGGTCGGCGGGCCCGGAACGGGCGTCGGCGATCTCGTTGAGGCGGGCGGTCAGCCGTTCGGCCAGGCGCCGCGAGTTCGCGAAGACGATGGTCGTGCGGTTGGCCTCGACGAGGTCGACGATCGACGACTCGACGTAGGGCCACAGCGAGCCGGCGGTCGGCGAGAACGCGTCGTCGAGTTCCTCGGAGCCCGGCGCGTCCGGCGGCGGCGGGATGTTGGCCATGTCCTCGACCGGCACGTCGACGCGCAGATCGAAGGTCTTGGTCGCGGGTGGGTGGACGACGGTGCACGGTGCCGAGCCGGCGAGGAATTGCGCGACCCGTTCGGGCGGGCGCACCGTCGCGGAGAGCCCGATCCGCTGGGCCGGTTTCTCCAGGAGTCGGTCGAGGCGCTCCAACGACAGTGCGAGATGGGTGCCGCGTTTGGTGCCCGCAACCGCATGTACTTCGTCGACGATGACCGCCTCGACGCCGGTCAGCGTCTCCCGTGCCGACGAGGTCAGCATCAGATACAGCGATTCCGGGGTGGTGATGAGGATGTCCGGCGGGGTCCGCACCAGGCTGCGCCGGGCGGCCGCGGGAGTGTCGCCGGACCGCAGCCCGACGGTGATCCCACGCTCGAGCCCCTCGCGGACCGCGGGATCGGTGTCACCGAGCTCCTGCGCGGCCCGGGTGATGCCGGTCAGCGGCGCACGCAGGTTGCGCTCGACGTCGACGGCGAGCGCCTTGAGCGGCGAGATGTAGACGACGCGGGTGGTGTTGCGCGGACGCTCGGGGCGCGCGGCGAGCCGATCGAGTGCCCACAGGAAGGCCGACAGCGTCTTGCCCGATCCGGTGGGGGCGATGACCAGGGTGTGATTGCCGTCGGCGATCGAGGACCACGCCCCGACCTGCGCGGCCGTCGGCGCGGCAAAGGCGCCGCTGAACCACCGCCGCGTGGGGGCGGTGAAACGCGACAGCACATCCTCGACAGCAGGCACATCCTCCATCATCCACCAGCGGTACGACACTGTTGGCCGGGCGAGTTGTCCGGTATATGGTCAGACGGACGTTGCTCGGGGAATCCGGTGAGATACCGGAACGGTCGCGCCACTGTGAGCCGCACATCGATGCGGCGAGTCAGGACACCGCGCAGCGTCGTCACCGCAAAATCGATGGGACGCGTCATCCCAGATTGGACCGATACCGATGGTCGCAACAACCCGCCAGGGCACCCGACCCCAGGGCAAGGGTCTTTCCCTCGCCGTTCCCGATCTCTCCGTCGCCTCGGCTGCGCTCTGGCTGACCGCCACCGTGGTGCTCGCCGGGCTGGCCTACTACTTCCTCGGATATGACCAGGGCGCCGTCTCGGTGTTCGGCTCGGACACCCATGTTCACGAATTCGTGCACGACGCACGGCACTTCCTCGGTTTCCCCTGCCACTGAGCACGGCTGTCACCGCATCACCACAGCCAACGCACGCAATCAGAGGACATAACCGCACATGGAAAAGAAGTTCATCGGCGCAGGCCTGCTCTCGGGTCTGATCGCCGGAATCGTCGCGTTCATCTTCGCCCGGCTGTTCATCGAGCCGCAGACCACCAAGGCGATCGACTACGAAGAGGGCCGCTCACACGCCGAAGAACACCTCATGGCCGCCCACGGCGGGGCAGGCGGGCACGAACACGGTGAGGTGTTCACCCGCTCGGTTCAGGAGAACATCGGCGCCGGCGTCGGCACGATCGTGTTCGCGCTCTGCATGGGCGCGTTCTTCGCCGTCGCGTTCACCATCCTGTGGACGTATTTGGCTCGTCACCACCCCGATACCGATGGACGATGGGTCGCCGTCGCACTCGGTGTCCTCGGCTTCGTCGCTGCGTTCGCCGTGCCGTTCTTCGCCTACCCGGCCAACCCGCCGGCCGTCGGCGACGCCGACACCATCGGTGCCCGCTCGGGTACGTATCTGACGATCACCGTCGTCTCGGTGGTCGCGATGATCGCCGCGGTGGTGTTCGCGCTGTGGCTGCGACCCCGTCTGGGCGGGCTGACGTCGGCGGTACTCGCGGCGATCGGCTATCTCGTCGTGATCACCGTCGCCATCATCCTGTTACCGCAATTCCATGAGGTACCCGAGCCGCTCACCGATGGTGACCGGATCGTGTTCCCCGGCTTCCCCGCCGCGGTGATCGGTGACTTCCGGGTCTACGTCATCGCCAACCAGGTGATCTTGTGGACGGTCCTGACCACCGTGTTCGCCGCGGTGCTCGGATGGCTGGGCCGGTCGGGCTCCCGGTCGGAGAACGCCGTGCTCGTCGAGACCCGCCGCTGACCCAGGTGGATCTGCTCGTCGTCACCGCCGGCCGGACCGGGCCCAACAAGGCCCTCCGATTCGGCGGTGACGCATCCCTGGACGAGGCGGGCCGCCGGCGTGTTGCGGCACTGGCAATCGAGGTCGGTGCCCGCCCGATCGTGGCCGGGCCCGAGGCCGCGACCCGTCAGTCCGCCGAACTGCTGGGCCCTGACGTCCGGGTCGATGATTCGCTGCGCACCCTCGACGTCGGGCGCTGGGCGGGCCACGCGCCGGACGAGGTGGACCCCGACGACCTCGCGGTCTGGTTCGGCGATCCGGCGTCGTGCCCGCACGGGGGTGAGAGCATCGCCGCCTTCGTCGAGCGGATAACGCTGTGGCACAGGACGTTTGCCGAAACCGCCGATGCCCGAGCCGCGAGCTGTGTCGTCGTGGCGATGCCGGTCGCGCAAGCCCTGCTGGCCGGCGACGCGGCGTCCTTCTTCGGCATCGAGGTGGCGCCGGCGACGGTGTATCGCCTGCCGCGCGCGACCGGGTGAGGAGGAACCTCTCCTTTCCTGGACACCACCGGTGGTGCCTGACACAGTAGGACTGAAACGTGTTCTAGTCGGCGCCGAGTCGGCGCGGGAAGGTGGAGGGTCGATGTTCGAATGGTCCGAGGAAGATCTGATGGTGCGCGATGCGTTGCGGGCGTTCATCGACAAGGAGATCCGCCCACACCTCGACGAACTCGAGACCGGTCAACTCCCACCGTATGACATCACCCGAAAGCTGTTGTCCACCTTCGGTGTCGACGCCATGGCCAAGGATTCCCTCGAGAAGGAGCTCGCCGCCGAGGCCGCCGGCGAGAAACATTCGGGGGGCGGCGGCGCCGGTATGACGGGCTCGATGTTCATGATCGTCAACATCGAACTCGCCGGCGTCTGCCTGGGGCTCGTCGGGTCGCTGGGCGTCAGCATGGGCCTGACGGCGTCGGCCATCCGAAGCAAAGGCACTCTCGCGCAGAAGAAGCGGTGGCTACCCGAACTGGTCACCATGGAAAAGGTCGGGGCCTGGGCGATCACCGAGCCCGACTCGGGATCCGATGCGCTCGGCGGCATGAAGACCACCGTCCGACGCGACGGCGACGATTACCTCCTCAACGGACAGAAGACCTTCATCACCAACGGCCCATACGCCGACACCCTCGTGGTATTCGCCAAACTCGACGACGGCTCCGGCACGCCGATGCGCGAGCGCAAGGTGCTTTCCTTCGTCCTCGACAAGGGCATGCCCGGTCTGACGCAGGGCAAGGCGTTCGCGAAGATGGGCATGATGAGCTCGCCCACCGGTGAACTGTTCTTCGACAACGTGCGCCTCGGGCGCGACCGGCTGCTGGGCGAGACCGAGGACACCGGATCGGATTCCCGCGGGTCCGAGGGCGCCAAATCCGGATTCACCGCCGAACGCATCGGGATCGCGGCATTGTCGATGGGCATCATCAACGAATGTCTGCGCCGCAGTGTCGAATACGCGAAGAGCCGCACCCTGTGGGGCCAGGAGATCGGACGTTTCCAGCTCATCCAGCTCAAGCTGGCCGAGATGGAGATCGCGCGGATCAACGTGCAGAACATGCTGTTCAACGCGATCGAACGCACCGCCGCGGGCAAGCCACTGAGTCTCGCGGAGGCGTCGGCGATGAAGCTCTACTCGTCGAAGGCCGCCACCGACGTCGCGATGGAGGCCGTGCAGCTCTTCGGCGGCAACGGCTACATGGCCGAATACCGCGTCGAACAGCTTGCGCGCGACGCGAAGTCGCTGATGATCTACGCCGGCAGCAACGAGATCCAGGTGACGCATGTGGCCAAGGGGTTGTTGCAGTGACATCCGACGACGAACGATTTCTCCTTCGCGCGATCGAGGTGGCGGCGGCATCACGCGCACACGGCAACCATCCGTTCGGGGCGATCATCGTGTCCGCCGACGGGACAGAGTTGGCCGCGGCCGAGAACACGGTGGTGACCGACCGCGACCCGACCGGGCATGCCGAGACCAACGTGGTCCGGCGTGCGGCCGCGCTGGTCGACTCCGCTGAACTGGCCTCGGCGACCCTGTACACGAGTACCGAACCGTGTGCCATGTGCAGCGGCGCGATCTACTGGGCCGGAATCGGTGCTGTCGTCTTTGCGCTGTCGGAAACCGAACTGCTGGCGATGACGGGGACCGACCCGGAGAACCCGACGATGTCGCTCCCGTGCCGATCGGTATTCGATCACGGGCAGCGTGCGGTCACGGTACGGGGACCGATGCCGTTGGCCGGCGCGCAGGCCGTCCACGAGGGCTTCTGGGGCGGGCGACCGGCCGACGTGGTCGTCCACTGATGAACCTGCTCATCCGCCGGTGATCACCAGGACGATCAACGCCAGGTTGAGCAGCACGATCACCGCCGACGCGACGGTCGCCACGATCCGCAACAGAATCCCGTCGGCAAATTCGCCCATGATCGAACGGTCGGCGGTGAGGCGCCCCAGTGGGATGATCGCGAAGGGGATGCCGAAGCTAAGCAAAACCTGCGACAGCACCAGCGCCCATGTCGGGTCGACGCCGACTGCGAGAACGACCAGGGCAGGGATCAGGGTGACGAGCCGGCGGACGAGCAACGGAATCCGCTTGTGCAGCAGGCCGGCCATGATCACGGCGCCGGCCGAGGAACCGACCGAGGTGGAGGCCAGGCCGCTGGCGAGCAGCCCGATCGCGAAAGCGGTCGCCATGCCCGGCCCCATCGTGTCGGCGACCGCCCGGTAGGCGCCCTCGATGGTGTCGGTGCCCTCCTTACCGCGCAGGTTCTGCGCGGCCAGCAGCAGCAGCGCGATGTTGACCGCGCCGGCGATCATCAGGGCGACGACGACGTCCCAGCGGGTGGCGCGCACCAGCTTCTTGCGTCGTTCGGGTGTCTTCGCGATGCCGTGGCGGTCGACGACCAGTGCCGAATGCACGTAGATCGCATGGGGCATCACCGTCGCACCGAGCATAGACGCGGCGAGCAGCACGGTCTCGGGACCGTGGAGCCGGGGGATCAGGCCGCCGAGCACGTCGCCGACCGGGGGCGGGTTCACCACGAGTCCGGCGAGGAAGCCCACCACGATGATCGCCAGCATGGCCAGGATCACCGACTCGAAGGTGCGTTGCCGCCGCGGATTCTGCAGCGTCAGCATGAGTGTCGAGATGACGCCGACGATGATGCCCCCGAGCACGAGTGGTAGCCCGAACAACAATTGCAGGGCGATGGCACCGCCGAGGACCTCGGCCAGGTCGGTGGCGATGGCCACCACCTCCGCCTGGACCCAATACGACCGGCGGGCGCGCCGGCCCAGGCGCTCACCGAGAAGCCCTGGCAGGCTGCGGCCGGTGACGATGCCGAGTTTGGCCGACTGATACTGGATCAGCATGGCGATGAGGTTCGCAACGACGAGAACCCAGACCAACAAGAATCCGTAGCGCGCCCCGGCGGTGATGTTCGCGGCCACATTGCCCGGGTCGACGTAGGCGATGGCGGCAACGAAAGCCGGCCCGAGAAGCGCGAGGTGGCGTAGCGAACGCAGTCGGCGCCCTCGGATCTGCTCACGCGCTGACTCCGAGTCGCCCGAACCCGAGTCGCCCGGACCCGAGTCGCCCGGACCTGGGCGATCCGGCCCGGAGGTGGGCGTGTCCACCTGGCTCATCCGCTCAGGGTGGCACACCCACGAGCGCTGATCAAGCGGGGCGAAGAATAAAGTTAGGACACCCGAAAACTAGGTGTTCGTCATCCTCCAGATCCGGTCTCGCGACATCGGCGTCTCGTACGGACGGATACCGATCGCCCGGCGGATGGCGTTGGCGAGCGCGGGCGCCACGGGGTTGTACGGCGACTCGCTCATCGACTTGGCGCCGTACGGCCCGAGGTCGTCAGAGGTGTCGGCGAACATCACCTCGGTGACGGCAATGTCGGCCATCTGCGGGACCCGATAGGTCCGCAGGACCGGCGTCAGCGGCACACCTTTGCCGTCGAGCATGATCTCCTCGTAGAGCGATGCGCCGATCGCCTGTGCGACACCGCCTTCCACCTGGCCGAGGCACTGCTGCGGATTCATGACCGTGCCGGCGTCGGCGGCATGCACGGACTGCAGGATCGTCACCGCGCCGGTATCCACGTTCACCGCGACCCGAAAGGCCTGGACGTTGAACGCAATCGAGCGCAGGTCACCGCGTTCGACGCCGGTGCCGATGGCGCGCGGGCCGGACGGTCCCGTCACCCGCTTCTCGGCGTCGACGGCGTCGATCAGCTCCTCGAAGCCGATCATGGTGTCGCCGACGAGCGCCCCGTCGGCACCGAGACGTATCTCGTCGGGTGTGGCGCCCGACACCTCGGCGGCGGCGCCCACGAGCATCTCGCGCAACGCGAGTGCTGCGCCGTAGACGGCCTTGCCCGCGACGGTGATCCCGGCGGACGCGAACGCGCCGGTGTCGTAGGGCGCGGCGTCGGTGTCGCCGTGACGCAACGACACCCGACTCAGGTCGGTCGACATCGTGCTCGCCACGATCTGAGCGTGGACGGTGGTGGTGCCGTTGCCGAATTCGGTTGTGCCGGAGCCGATGTGATAGGTGCCGTCGGCGTCGACGGAGACGGTGGCCGTGGAGTGATGCCCGCGCGGGGCCATGGTGGCGATCGCGGCGAGCGCCATACCCTCGCCGACGCGCCACTGCGGTCCCGCTGGTACGGCGGCGCCGTTGCCCCGGGCCAGCGCAGCCTGGGCGAGGTCGAGACACTGGTCGAGCCCGTAACTGCCGTACACCAGGTCTTCTTCGGGTTCGGGATGGGCGATGAGCAGTGGGTCGCCCTCGGTGACGGCGTTACGGCGCCGGAGCTCGAACGGGTCGAGTCCCAGTTCGAGAGCCAATTCATCCATTGCGCTCTCGATGGCGAAGATGACCTGGCCCAGTCCGTACCCGCGGAAAGCGCCCGACGGCGGGTTGTTGGTGTAGACGACCTCGGCGTCGATCCGCTTGACCGGGCAGTTGTACACCGACACCGATTCGGCGCAGCCGTGGAACATCACGCCGATCGCGTGATTGCCGTACGCACCGGTGTCGGAGAGGACATCGATCTTCATCGCGGTGAGCCGTCCGTCGGCCTCGGCCCCGAGATCGACCGACACCGTGAACGGGTGGCGGTAGGTGGTCCGCGTCATCTCGTCGGTGCGCGTCATCTCATAGGCGACCGGACGGCCGGTGCGCAGGACCGCGACCGCGACGAGATCCTCGGTGAGCATTTCCTGTTTGCCGCCGAAGCCGCCACCGACCCGGGCCGCATGCACGCGGATGCGCTCGGGTGGCAGTTCGAGGAGCAGGGCCAGCTCGTCGCGCACGAGAAAAGGGACTTGCGTGCTGGTGCGCAGCACGAGGCGGCCCTCGTCGTCGAGCCAACCGAGCGTGCCGTGGGTCTCGAGCTGGGCGTGCGCGACCCGTCCGGTGTGCCAAGTGCCGGAGACGGTCACCGACGAATTCTCGAGGGCGGCAACGATGTCGCCACCGAATCCATCATGGAACGCGGCCACCACATTGCGGCCGGCATCGGCCACACGGTCGTCCGGGGTGCGATCGGGATGCACGAGCGCGGCGCCGGGGCGCCGAGCCTCCGCCGGATCGAACACCGCGGGCAACGGGTCATAGGTGACCACGATGAGCCGGCACGCCTCCTCCGCGGCCGAGGCGGTCTCGGCCACGACAGCGGCCACCCGCTGACCGACGAAGCGGACCACCGGATCGAGGATCAGGGTGTCGTCCGGGTCGTCCGACCGTGATTCGTGGCGACCGGTGGAAAACCTTCGGGTGGTGACGTTCTCATGGGTGAGGATCAGCGTCACCCCGGGTACCGCGGCCGCGGCGGTGGAGTCGATCGAGGTGATCCGGGCATGCGGATGCGGCGATCCCAGGACGCGGAGGAACTGCGTGCCGGGTATGTCGATGTCGAAGGTGTAGGGCTCGGTGCCGCTCACCACGCGTTGTGCGGCAATGGGATTGACCGATTCGCCCACCCCGTTGACCGATGGCGGGCGGGCGCAGCTGCCCGCGCAGGCATCGGAACCGGCATCGGCGCACTCTTTTCGGGCGACGCCGTCGCGGATCGCCGCGTCGATCGCGCGATATCCGGTGCAGCGGCACAGGTTCCCTTTCATCCGCCGCGGCAGGTCGTCGAGGTCCTCGGCGCCGAGCGTCGATGCGGTGACGACCATCCCGGCCGTGCAGAACCCGCACTGGAAGCCGAAGTTGTCGACAAAGGACTGTTGCATGGGATGCAGATCACCGGGTGTCCCGAGCCCGGCCGCGGTGGTCACCGACGCACCCTGGGCGCGTTGGGCCGGATAGATGCACGAGTGCACGGGCGTGCCGTCGACGAGCACCGAACAGGCACCGCAGTCGCCGGCATCGCATCCCTTCTTCACCTCGAAGTGTCCGTGGTCGCGCAGCAGGGTGCGCAGACACTGACCGGGGCGGGGTGCGGCGTCGACGGGCTCGCCGTTGATCTCGAATCGCATCATGGCTCCTCTCATCGACCGGATCGGGCGTGGTCGATCAATTCGCCGCGGATCTCTTCGGCGAGTACGGCACTGACTCCGCGACGCCAGTCCGCCGATCCCATCGGATCGGTGTAATAGCCTGCGGCGGAGGTGACATCGGAATGCAGGCGGTCGGCTTCGGGTACTGCGGGATAGCGCAGGACGGTGGGCCAACCGGTGGCGGCGGTGATACCGAACACCGTGGCGCCGTCGTCGTCGCGGCGTCCGGTGACGACCGCGCCGGACCGGCCGAGCTCGGCCAGGGCGATCTTGCGGTAGGCGGTGTGGGCGCGCAATGCGTGCGCGGGGATGTCGACGGCGCGCAGCACTTCTCCTGGTTCGAGGGTGTTGGTGCCGTTGCCGGTGACCAGCTCGGCCACCGGCAACCGTCGGTCGGTGCCATCCGGGCGCCACACCAGGGCGTCACCGTCGAGCGCCACGGCCAAGGAGACCATCGAGCCGGCGGCGAACGAGCGGCAGATGTTGCCGCCGACGGTGGCCACGTTCCAGATCTTGAACGACGCCAACAACGCTGTGGCGCACTGAAAGAACAATGGCAGGGCGTGCCGGCCAGGATGCGCGGGAAGCGCGGCGAGGGTGGCGATCGGGCAGGTGGCGGCAATCCGCAGCCCGCCGTCCGGCAGCTCTTCGACGTCGGGCCAGCCCATTTCGGTGATGTCGACAACGCGGGTGGCGTCGACCTGCGGTTCGCTGAAGAACCAGGTGCCGCCGGCCACGATCCGCTCGCCGGGCGCCAACGCGAGGTCGTCCCGGGTCCGGGCGTGGCGATACCCGGCGATGGTGTTGAGATCCATGGCGACTCCTATCCGGCCTTGTCCAGCAGTCGGCGATGCTCGGTGGCACAGTCGGCGGCGACGGCGTCGAGGTCGGCGGTCCGTAGCTCGTCGTCGGCGACGATGCGACGCCCACCCACCCATGATCCCCGGATCGGCGGGATCGCGCCGAGGACGAGTGCGGCGACCGGGTCGTCGATGCCGGCGTGCGCGAGGCCCGTCAGGTCCCACAGCACCAGGTCGGCGAGTTTGCCGGTCTCGATCGATCCGATCTCGTTGTCGCGACCGAGAACTCGCGCGCCACCGAGGGTGCCCAGTTCGAGCGCGGTGCGGGTGGTCAGCGCGGTCGGGCCACCACGCGCGCGGGCCATCAGCACCGCCTGATGTGCCTCCTCGAGCAGTCGCGCCGACTCGTTCGACGCCGCCCCGTCGACGCCGAGACCGACCGGCACACCCGCCGCGACGAGATCCCGGGTGCGGCAGATGCGGTTGCCCAGCCGGGCATTGGAGGTGGGGCAGTGCGCGACGCCGGTGCCGGTGGCAGCGAGTCGGGCGATGTCGTCGTCGCCGAACTCGACGCCGTGCGCGAACCACACATCGTCGCCGACCCAGCCGACCGACTCCATGTACTGCAGCGGGGTGGCGCCGAAGTGCTCGTCGCAATAGGTGTTCTCATCCGGCGATTCGGCGAGATGCGTGTGCATCCGCACCCCGAGGTCGCGTGCCAGGGACGCCGATTCACGCAGTAGGTCGGTGGTCACCGAGAACGGTGAGCACGGCGCCAGCGCGATCCGCAGCATCGACGACGGCGACGGATCATGCCAGCGGTCTACGGCGTCGGCGCTGGCCGTGAGGATCTCGTCGATGGTCTGCACGACCGAATCGGGCGGTAGGCCACCGTCCTTCTCCGAGAGATCCATCGATCCGCGGGTCGGGTGGAAGCGCAGGCCGAGCGAGGCGACCGCGGCGATCTCGGCGCCGAGCAGATCACCGCCCTCGCGCGGGAAGACATAGTGGTGATCGGTCGTGGTGGTGCAGCCCGACATCGCCAGCTGGCCCACCCCACCGAGCGCCGCAGTGTGCACGGCCTGCTCGTCGATGCCCGCCCAGATCGGGTACAGCGTGGTCAGCCACTCGAACAGGGTGTGGTCGGCGGCGAGGCCGCGGGTGATCCATTGATAGAGGTGATGGTGGGTGTTCACGAGGCCGGGCGTGAGGACGCAGCCGCGGCCGTCGACCCGGACCACCTCGGACCCCACATCGGTGAGCGGATCCGTCGACACCTCCGTGATGACACCGTCGTCGATGCGCACCGACGCCGACGGCAACTCGCGGCGCGCGGCATCGACGGTGATGACGTGCGCGTTCTCGATCAGGGTCTGGGACACGCGAACACGCTACGACGATCGCGTTACGGCGATATTTCGTCGTCGCTGATCGATCCGGCGTCGGCACCGCGGTACGCCGGTGGCGCCTCGTTGCGTAAGGTCCCGTCGGGGGCTTGTGCACTGCCGAGGACAGGAACGGAACATGTTCGACAAGGTGTTGGTGGCCAACCGCGGCGAGATCGCGATCCGGGCCTTTCGCGCGGCGTATGAACTCGGCGCCCGGACGGTCGCGGTCTTCCCGTATGAGGATCGCAATTCGCTTCACCGGCTCAAGGCCGACGAGTCGTATCAGATCGGGGTGCCCGGTCACCCGGTGCGCGCGTATCTGTCGGTGGACGAGGTGGTCGGCGCGGCGGTGCGGTGTGGTGCCGACGCCGTCTATCCGGGCTACGGATTCCTGTCGGAGAATCCGGAGTTGGCGCGGGTGTGTGACGCGGCGGGGATCACCTTCGTCGGTCCGCGGGCCGACGTGCTGGACCTGACCGGCAACAAGGCGCAGGCGATCGCGGCGGCGCGGGCAGCGGGACTGCCGGTGCTGGCGTCCTCGGCGCCGTCGGCGGACGTCGACGAGCTCGTCGCGGCGTCGGCGGACATGGCATTCCCGGTCTTCGTCAAGGCGGTGGCCGGCGGCGGTGGTCGTGGTATGCGTCGGGTCGAGGAGCCGGCCGATCTGCGCGAGGCGATCGGTGCGGCATCACGGGAGGCGGAGTCGGCGTTCGGGGACGCGACGGTCTTCCTGGAGCAGGCGGTGGTCAACCCCCGCCACATCGAGGTACAGATCCTCGCCGATACGCACGGCAACGTCATCCATCTGTTCGAGCGCGATTGCAGTGTGCAGCGCCGGCATCAGAAGGTCGTCGAACTGGCGCCGGCGCCGAACCTGGATCCCGCTCTGCGCGAGAAGATCTGCGCCGACGCGGTGGCCTTCGCCCGGCACATCGACTACTCGTGTGCCGGGACCGTCGAATTCCTCGTCGACGAGGCCGGCCGGCACGTGTTCATCGAGATGAATCCGCGAATTCAGGTGGAGCACACGGTGACCGAGGAGATCACCGACGTGGACCTGGTGGGCGCGCAGTTGCGGGTGGCGTCGGGTGAGTCCCTCGAGGACATCGGTCTGCGTCAGGACGACCTCGTGATCCGCGGGGCGGCGATGCAGTGCCGCATCACCACCGAGGACCCGACGGCGGGGTTCCGCCCCGACGTGGGCCGCATCACCGCCTACCGCAGTCCCGGCGGTGCGGGTATCCGACTGGACGGCGGCGCCAACCTCGGTGGCGAGGTGTCGGGACACTTCGACTCGATGCTGGTCAAACTCACTTGCCGGGGCAGCGATTTCGCGACCGCGGTGCGCCGCGCCCGGCGTGCCTTGGCAGAGTTCCGGATTCGCGGGGTGGCGACGAATATTCCGTTCCTGCAAGCGGTGCTCGACGACCCGGACTTCCGGGCGGGGCGGGTGACGACATCGTTCATCGAGGAGCGGCCATGGTTGCTGACCTCGCGTGGTTCGGCCGATCGCGGTACCCGGATCCTGGAATACCTCGCCGACGTGACGGTGAACAAGCCGCACGGCGAGCGGCCCTCCACGGTCTATCCGCGTGACAAACTGCCCACCGTCGAGCGTGCGGCGCTGGCGTCGCCGCCGTCGGGATCGAAGCAACGACTCGTCGAGCTCGGACCGACGGGATTCGCTCGGGCGCTGCGTGGTTCGCCCGTCCTCGGCATCACCGACACCACTTTCCGTGATGCGCACCAGTCGTTGTTGGCGACCCGGCTGCGGACATCGGCGCTGCTCGCGGTGGCCCCGCATGTGGCCGCCCTGACCCCGCAATTGCTCAGCGTGGAGTGCTGGGGCGGGGCGACTTACGATGTGGCACTGCGGTTCTTGAAGGAAGATCCGTGGGACCGCCTCGCCCAGCTGCGTGCGGCGATGCCCAACATCTGCCTGCAGATGCTGCTGCGCGGCGCGAACACCGTCGGCTACACGCCGTATCCGACGAGGGTGACCACCGCGTTCGTCGCCGAGGCCACCGACGTCGGAATCGACATCTTCCGGATCTTCGACGCGCTCAACAACATCGAGCAGATGCGCCCGGCGATCGACGCGGTCCGCGATACGGGGACTGCGGTCGCCGAGGTGGCGATGAGCTACACCGGTGATCTGGCGAACCCGGCCGAGGATCTCTACACCCTCGACTACTATCTGCGCCTGGCCGAGCAGATCGTCGAGGCGGGCGCGCACATCCTGGCCATCAAGGACATGGCAGGCCTGCTGCGTGCGCCGGCGGCGACGAAGCTGGTCACCGCGCTGCGCCGGGAATTCGATCTGCCGATCCATGTGCACACCCACGACACGCCGGGTGGGCAGCTCGCGACGTATCTGGCCGCGGTGGCGGCCGGTGCCGACGCGGTCGACGGGGCGTCGGCGGCACTGGCCGGGACCACGAGTCAGCCGCCGTTGTCGGCAATCGTGGCCGCATTCGCGCACTCCGAACATGACACCGGGCTGGATCTGGGTGCGGTGTGCGACCTCGAGCCGTACTGGGAAGCGATCCGAAAAGTCTACGCGCCGTTCGAGTCCGGCATTCCGGGGCCGACCGGACGCGTCTACTCCCACGAGATCCCGGGCGGACAACTGTCGAACTTGCGGCAGCAGGCCATCGCGCTCGGATTGGGGAACCGATTCGAGGCCGTCGAGGAAGCCTACGGCGCCGCCGATCGAATGCTGGGCCGGCTGATCAAGGTCACGCCCTCGTCAAAGGTCGTCGGCGACCTGGCGCTGTCGCTGGTGGGGCAGGGCATCGAGCCCAGCGATTTCGCCGACGATCCAGCGGCCTACGACGTCCCGGATTCGGTCATCGGATTCCTGCGCGGCGAGCTGGGCGAGCCGGCCGGCGGCTGGCCGGAACCCTTGCGCAGCAAGGCACTCGAAGGGCGACGACCCGCCGCGCCGGTGGTGGAGCTGTCCGCACCGGATTCCGACGCGCTCGACGTCGCGGGCCGTTCGCGGCAGAAGACGCTCAGCCGGTTGCTGTTTCCCGGCCCGACCAAGGAGTTCGCCGAGCATCAGGAACTCTACGGCGACACGTCGCGGCTGTCGGCGAACCAGTTCTTCTACGGACTGCGCTACGGCGAGGAACACCGCGTCGAACTCGAGCCCGGCGTGGTCCTGCTCATCGGACTAGAAGCGATCAGTGAGGCCGACGAACGCGGCATGCGTACCGTCATGTGCGTCATCAACGGGCAGCTCCGGCCGATCGCGGTGCGCGACCGGTCGATCGACTCCACGGTGGCAGCGGCGGAGAAGGCCGACCGTGCCCACCCCGGGTCGGTCGGCGCCCCCTTTGCCGGGGTGGTGTCTACCTCGGTGCGCGTGGGCGACGAGGTGGCCGCAGGGGCGGCGATCGGCACCATCGAGGCGATGAAGATGGAGGCCACCATCACCGCTCCGGTCGGCGGCAAGGTCACCCGCGTCGCCGTCGGCCCGGTCACGACCGTCGCGCCCGGCGATCTGCTCATCGAGATCGGATGACGGCGCCCGCTCCGGCCGCTTAGGACTCTACCCTTACGGGAGGGTAGAGTCTTGCGGGTTGTGCGCGCCCAGGTCGGCTCTCCCATCGTCGAGAACTGCGGTGCGCCGGAAACGGAGCCCTGAAGATGACAGCACCCCCGACGGTCTCACCCGCCCGGGAACAGTCGGTGTGGGCGGCGCTTCGCTCGCCGCGTCGGCTGCGTATCGAAGTGCTGGGTGGGCTGGTGGTCGCGCTCGCCCTGATCCCCGAGGCGATCTCGTTCTCGGTCATCGCCGGGGTGGACCCGCGAGTGGGACTGTTCGCCTCGTTCACCATGGCCGTGACGATCTCGATCGTCGGCGGGCGTCCGGCGATGATCTCCGCGGCG
The DNA here is from genome assembly GCF_049847065.1 of Gordonia sp. DT219. Lineage (NCBI taxonomy): Bacteria > Bacillati > Actinomycetota > Actinomycetes > Mycobacteriales > Gordoniaceae > Gordonia > Gordonia sp. DT219. The sequence goes on from NZ_JBNCNR010000010.1 coordinate 21,501, forward strand.
ACCGGTGCGGTGGCCCTGGTGGTGGCGCCGCTGGTGAAGAGTCACGGTCTCGACTACCTGATCGCCACGGTCGTCCTGGCCGGCGTCTTCCAGGTGATACTCGGCGGACTCGGGATCGCGAAACTGATGCGGTTCGTGCCGCGCAGCGTCATGGTGGGATTCGTCAACGCGTTGGCCATCCTCATCTTCACCGCCCAGTTGCCCAACCTCATCGGGGTGCCCTGGCTGGTCTATCCGATGGTGGTGGCCGGCATCGTCATCATCGTCGGGCTGCCGCGGCTGACCACCGTGATCCCGGCCCCGCTGGTGGCGATCGTGTTGCTCACCGCGGTGACCCTGGCCGTCGGCTGGTCGGTTCCCGACGTCGGGGACGAGGGCAAGCTGCCCGACAGTCTGCCGTCGCTGGGTCTGCCCGACATACCGTGGACCTGGCACACCCTGTCGGTGATCGCCCCCTATGCGTTCACGATGGCGCTGGTCGGTCTTCTCGAATCGATGATGACGGCGAAATTCGTCGACGATCTGACCGACACCCATTCCAACAAGTCACGCGAGGCGATGGGGCAGGGCATCGCGAACGTCGTCACCGGCTTCTTCGGTGGCATGGGTGGCTGCGCGATGATCGGGCAGACCATGATCAACGTCAAGGCGTCCGGGGCGCGCACCCGGATCTCCACGTTCCTTGCCGGTGTGTTCCTGCTGATCCTCGTCGTCGGACTCAGGGACATCGTCGCCCTGATCCCGATGGGAGCTCTGGCCGCGGTGATGATCATGGTGTCTGTCGGCACCATGGACTGGCACAGCATCAATCCGAAGACGTTGCGGCGCATGCCGAAAAGCGAAACGGCGGTGATGCTCGCCACCGTCGCGGTGACGGTCGCCACCCACAATCTCGCGTACGGCGTCATCGTCGGGGTGGTCATCGCGATGATGCTCTTCGCCCGCCGGGTCGCGCACCTCACCGAGGTCGTCGAGGTCGCCCACCCCGACCCCGACACGCGGGTGTACGCGGTCAAGGGGGAATTGTTCTTCGCTTCCAGCAATGATCTGGTCTATCAATTCGACTACGTGGACGACCCGCCTCAGGTGATCATCGACATGAGTGACTCCCACATCTGGGACGCCTCCAGCGTGGCCGCGCTCGACGCGATCACCACCAAATACCGAGAGAAGGGCAAGAGCGCCACCATCGTCGGACTGAACGACAGCAGTGCCCGTAGGCTCGAACAGCTCAGTGGGCACCTCACCGGCAAGGAGTGAACAAGGCGATGACATCGTGGGGGACGACGTGACCGATGACGGTGCCGCGGCGCAGGACGGTGACCGTCATCTGCAGATCGGCGAGGTGGCCGCGGCCACCGAACTCTCCATCAAGACGATCCGCCACTACGACGAGGTGGGGCTCGTCATCCCGTCGGCCCGTTCGGCCGGCGGGTTCCGGCTCTACACCGAGGCCGACGTCGAGCGGCTGCTGGTGATCCGCCGGATGAAGCCACTCGGCTTCACTCTCGACGACATGCGGGCATTGCTCGCCGCCCAGGACATACTCGCCGACGCCGGTGGTACCGACGCGGACCGGGCATCTGCCCTCGACACGATCACCGGCTTCCACCTGCGGGCCGAAAAGGCCTGTGGTGAGCTCGCCCGCCAACTGGACTACGCGCGCGAGTTCACCTCGCAGCTCGCCGGGAGGATCCGGGCGCGCCGCCCGGATTCCCCGGCTCCTAGCCGATCTGGCCCCTAACCGATCTGGGCCCGAATGGCGCGGGTCGCGGCGACCATATTGGTCAACGCCTGCTGTACCTCCACGGTGGTGCGCGTCTTCAAGCCGCAGTCCGGATTGACCCAGAGCCGTTGCGAGGCAACAGTACTGACTGCCTCGGCAAGTGCGTGCTCGATCTCGGTGGTCTCGGGCACACGCGGCGAGTGGATGTCGTAGACACCCGGGCCGACGGCGTTCGTGAAGCCGGCCGCGTCGAGGTCGCCGAGGATTTCCATATGTGAGCGGGCCGCCTCGATCGAGGTGACGTCGGCCTCGAGGTCGGCGATCGCTCCGATCACCTCACCGAACTCCGAATAGCACAGATGGGTGTGGACCTGCGTGTGGTCGGCGACCCCGGAGGTCGCCAGCCGGAAGGCGCGCACCGCCCAGTCGAGGTAGGCGGGTTTGTCGGCGTCGCGCAACGGGAGCAATTCACGCAGCGCCGGCTCGTCGACCTGGATGATGCCGATCCCGCTGCGTTCCAGATCGATCGTCTCGTCGCGGATCGCGAGCGCGATCTGATCGGCCGAGTCCGGCAGCGGCTGATCGTCGCGGACGAAGGACCACGCGAGGATGGTGACCGGTCCGGTGAGCATGCCCTTGACCGGCTTCTCGGTGAGCGACTGCGCGTAGGCGATCCAGTCGACGGTCATCGGTGCCGGCCGCGACACGTCGCCGAACAGGATCGGCGGGCGCACACAGCGGGTGCCGTAGGACTGCACCCAGCCGTTCGCCGTCGCCGCGAACCCGTCGAGTTGCTCGGCGAAGTACTGCACCATGTCGTTGCGTTCGGGTTCGCCGTGTACCAGCACGTCCAGTCCGATCTGCTCCTGCAGGGCCACCACGTCCCGGATCTCCTCGTGCATCCGCTGCACGTAGGTGTCCTGGTCGATGTCGCCGGCCCGCAGTGCCGCGCGCGCCAACCGGATGGCCGAGGTCTGCGGGTACGAGCCGATCGTCGTAGTCGGCAGCGCCGGTAGGCCGAGTCGTTGCGCCTGCGCGTCGCGTCGGATGGCGGCGTCACCGCGGGTGGCATCGGCGTCGGTGATCGCGGCCAGCCGGCTGCGGACCGACGGGTTGGACAGTCGCGGGTCGTCGGCCCGGGTGGCCAGTGCCGCCGCACACGCGTCGAAGGCGTCCTTCTGCGCCTCGCGACCGGTGTGCAGCGCCTTTGCGAGCACCACCACTTCTCGAAACTTGTCATCGGCAAACGCCAGCCACCCGCGCAGGGTGGCGTCGAGACCGGTCTCGCCGTCCAGTGAGTACGGGATGTGCAGCGTCGAGCATGACGTCGACACTGCCAGCGAGCCAACAGATCCCAGTAGCGTGCCGAGCGTGGCCAGGGCCTTGTCGAGGTCGGTGCGCCAGATGTTGCGGCCGTCGACCACGCCCGCGACGACGTGCATGCGGGCCAGCTCCGGAACTCCTACGACGGACTCGATGCCGCCCGCGACAAGATCGACCGCGACACCCTCGATCCCGGTGGTCGCCAACTCGCGTAGCGCGCCGCCGGCATCGCCGAAGTAGGTGGCGACCAGAATTGCCGGCCGCGAAGACGCCTGGGCGAGAGTCGAATACACCGAACCTGCCAACTCTGCGAGATCTGGTGCGAGGTCGGTGACCAGTGCCGGCTCGTCGATCTGTACCCATCGGACTCCCGCATCGGCGAGCGTCGCGAGCAGTTCCAGGTAGCACGGCAGCAGTTCGTCGAGGTGGTCGAGGGGAACCGACGGAGAATCGGTGTCCGCCACCGACTTCGACAGGGCCAGAAAGGTGATCGGGCCGATCACGACCGGGCGGGGCTCGATACCGGCCTCGCGGGCCTGCGCCACCTCGGCCAGGATCTTCTCCGAATGTAGCGAGAACCTGGTCTCGGGACCGATCTCCGGCACCAGGTAGTGATAGTTGGTGTCGAACCACTTGGTCATCTCCAGCGGAGCGATCTGCTCGGTGCCGCGCGCGGCGGCGAAGTACCGATCGAGGGGGTCGGTGACGGCATCGAAGCGATGCGGCAGCGCGCCCAGCAGGATCGCTGTGTCGAGCATCTGGTCGTAGAGGGAGAAGGTGTTCACCGGAACCGAGTCGACGCCGGTCGCGGCGAGCTGATCCCATGTGGCACGCCGTAGTCCGGCGGCGACATGTTCGAGCTCGGTGGCGTCGATGCGCCCGCCCCAATAGGCCTCGACGGTACGTTTGAGCTCCCGGTTCGGGCCGATCCGTGCGGTGCCGAGAACGGTGGCGGTGAACGGGGATGTGCTGGACCGGGTGGTGCTGACGGACATGAGTGATGCACTCCTGCAACGAGTTCCGAGTGGTCCGTCGCCGTTTGCCGGGTGCGTCGAATCAGCGTCCCGGATACGGGCGCGCGTGGTGTGCGCCCCGTCAAGACACCGCTTCGACCTGCACCCATTCCGCGAGGCGACGAGCCACCGACCGCGGCGCGGCCGGTACAGCGGGCAGGTCTTCGGACTCGTCGGCGGGGCGGCACCATGGCCGCAGTTCCTAGTGGCCGTCGCTTCCCGGATGTGAACATCCAGTGCTCGATGACGGCGGTCGTTCCGACATACCGCTGCGGGACAGTTCCGGACTCACACCGGATTCCCTCTTACGACGCCGGGCCGGGTGTAGGGGCTCCATGACATCCCGGGCGGCGAACCAGCTGCACCGCCGAGCATAGAGGATGCCCACCGGCGAGGACACCCCGCACCGTGCCCGGGTATTCCGGCGCGAATGGTGAATGCGCTGAGGCCAGTGCCCGCAATCGGTAGACATTACTCCCGGGAATCGCGATCGATGTCTGACCGATCCGTCGAGGCGGTGGTGCCGCGGTTCGGTTCCCGTACTGCGGCATGCCCGCGGAGTCGTGTGACCTCGACCATGTGGTGGCGTTCGATCATGCCGATCCGCTGGCCGGGGGTTGGACGCTGCCCGCTGATCTGATCCCGTTGTTCCGGCCGGATCACCAACGCAAACATTTGGGTATCTGGCGGCCGACGCTGCACACCGACCGCACTGTCACCTGGCGGCATCGGGATACCGGGCAGACCATCGTCACCCACCCGCGCTGACCGATGTGGCGAGCGCTGTCGGCGGAAGCGACGCATGGCGCGGGCTCCGATACGGCGCCCGCGCCATGCGTCCGGGTCATCCCGGTGCGTCGAGAGGTTTCAGATGAGGGCAGCACACCCGAAGACACCGAGCCCGAGCAACACGGCGCCGGTGATCGCCTGCACCCGACGATCGACCAGGCACATCGTAGTCAGGAATCCCGGGATGGTGCCGCCGCGACGGACGTGCAGGATCGCCAGCGCGCTGGGCATGCACCGACCCAACGACACCGTCACGAACAGCGCGGCGCCGAGTGCCGGTGACCCGACTGCCGCAACACCAAGGGCGAGAAGGTAATACGCACTCGACCGGATGAAGATCAGGAATCCCGGCCCGATGATCGCGCCGAACACCAACGACACCTTCCAGGGTTCCATCCGACGACGCAGGTGGCGGGGCAGCTGCCGGCGGCGCATCGGTGTGGGCATCGGCAGCACGCCCTGCTCGTGCAGACCGTACGCCAGGGCCAGGACCGCCCAGATCCCCAGCGCCACCGGTGCGCTGAGCCAGCCCAGCGCGAGTCCGCCCAGTGCCCCGATTGCGGCTCCGGTCACCGATCCGGTGGCCACCGACCCCAGTGCGTGCCAACCGAGTCGGCGCAGCGGCGTCGACGACCCCTTGCGGCCGGGCTGCTTCGGCGCGACGACGACACCGGCCACCGACATCCCGCATGTGGACCAGTTGGCCGCCAGCGCCGTCAGTACACCCGACGCGATCACCGCACCCGTCAGCGCCGACGACGCGGAGGGCGCGGCCGCCAATCCCACCGTCGCGCCAACGGTCACCGCACCCAGGCCGAGGGCCATACGCCCGGGCAGGCCCATCGAGGTGGCCAACTCCGGCCGGAGCCGTGGTTCGTCATGCTCCAGCGGAGCATGATCGATCATCGTTACCATGTCTTCTCCTTGTGATGATTGAACTTTCGTGTTGATATGACCGTCGCTCAGCCCACGTGGATGATGCCGGTCATGTCGGGGTGGATCTGGCAGTGATAGTCGATGTCTCCTCTGCTGGTGAAGGTGTGCCGGTAGGACCCCGAGCCGTGGACTCCACTGTCGAAGATGCCGTCGGCGTAGACCTGGTGAAGCAATACGCCGTCGGTGAAGTCCCATTCGACGGTTCCGCCGACGGGGATGTGCACTTCCATCGGCGCGAAGCGAAGGTTGTCGACGGTGACGAAGGCGTCGGGTTTCGGCGGCGGGTGGGAGCACGCGCCGAGGCTCAGGATCGCCCCGAGCGCGACCACACCGAAGGCCGCCGCCCGGAACGCCCCCACCCGATGCGCCCCGGTGGCGGAATCGTCACCCCGCAACGATCACCACCCCGGTCATGTCCGGGTGCGGATCGCAGTGATACGGGTACTTTCCGGGCTTGTCGAAGGTGTGGTCGTAGGTACCGGAGGTCAGCAGGTCGCTCTTGAACAGCCCGGTGTCCGATGCCACGTTGTGTGGCATGCCGCCGTCGTCGAACTTCCACTCGACCGTCTGGCCGGGCTTGATCGTCACCGACTTCTCGGTGAAGGCCATGTTCTTGACATCGACGACCGCCGCGGGCGACGAACCGGATGAGTCGTCGCTGCCACAGGCGGCAAGTCCGAAGGGGATCAGCAGCATTGCGCCGCAGGCGAGGATGGCTTTCTTCATTGATGTCCCTCTCATCTGACATACATGAGGTTGGCGGTCATACCAGCCTCGAAGTGGTAGGCATTGTGGCAGTGGAACATCCACTTGCCGGGGTTGTCGGCGTCAAACTCCACTGAGAGTGACTTTCCGGGCTTGACGATCACGGTGTCTCGGCGCAGTCCGCCGTAGGCCCCGATCGCGAAGGTGTGGCCGTGGGTGTGCATGGGATGCCACATCGTCGACTTGTTGTTCATCGTGATACGCACCCGTTCACCGGGTTTCATGACGAGCTTGCCGATGTCGGGCCCGGCCATCGCCCACACGTAGCGATCGCCGGCCTGGAGGAGATCGACGTGGTAGTCGCGGTCGGGATGACGCTGCGGCAATCGGACCTTGTCGGCGGGCCGGAGGAGATCCTCGGTCACCAGTTGCCGGTCGAGTTCCGCGATCCGCCCGTTTCCCGCAGGCGGCGGGACCGGCAACGCGTCGTTGCTCTTGAGCACCATGGCGCCGTACCCGGACCGGCCCTCGACGGCGGCCATCACCGGCCAGGAACCGGAACGCAGGGTGAGGATCACGTCGTATCGCTGCGCCATCCCGATCAGGATCGCGTCGGTCTCGGCGGGGACCACGTCGTAGCCGTCGACGGCCACGATCGTCATCCGGTGCCCGGCGACGGCGAACCGGTAGGGTGTCTCGGCGGCGGCGTTGATCACCCGCAAGCGGATTCGCGATCCGGCGCGGGCTTCGACCACGGCTGGATCGTTCGGCGGTCGGCCATTGATCAGATGCAGGGGATAGGCGATGTGCTGGGTCATCCCGCCGAGGACGGCCGACGATCCGTGTCCTTGTGAGATCAGCTGCTGCGCAGTACCTTCGGCGCCAGGTTGCATCGGCGCAGAGGTCATCGGCGCAGAGGTCATGGGCGCAGAGGTCATGGGCGCCATGCTCATCGTGCCCGAACCCCCACCCATGTCCATTCCGCCCATGCCGCCGTGCAGGTTCGGGTTGAGGGCCGACATGACGGCGTCCGGTGTGGTACCCAGTCCGTCGAGCCAGTCGTCGAGCACGAGCGCGACGTCGGTGTCGACCCCGCTGGTGTCGCGCGGGTCCTCGATGATCAGCGGTCCGAACAGTCCGCGGTCGGCCTGCAGACCCGAATGGGAGTGGTACCAGTAGGTTCCGGGATCGGGCGCGATGAACCGGTAATCGAAGGTGCCGCCGGGGGCAATCGCCTGCTGCGTCACCGGCGGCACCCCGTCCATGTCGTTGCGGATGCGGATGCCGTGCCAGTGGATGCTCGTGGGTTCGGCGATGGTGCTGTGCACGTGTGCCGCGATCTGATCGCCGGCCCCGGCCCGGATCTCCGGGGCCACCGGCGTGGGTCCGTAACCCCAGGACTGTGCGATCCGGCCACCGAGATCGAATGCCGCCGCTGCCGCGGTGAGCGACACCGCGGTGGTGCGCCCCGTCGTGTGTCGTCGTGCGTCGGTGGCGGCGATCTCCGGGTCGGTCGGCATGATGAAGTTCTGGGGTGCCTGCTCGCCCGACGACGCGTCCGAGGACGAACACGCCGTCGACGCGAAGGTTGCGACCCCGGCCGCGCCGATCCCCGAAGCGGCGAGCTTCAGGAATCGGCGACGGCCCATGGAAAGTGCGGTCGAACTCGTCATCCGATGATCTCCGGGGCGAACAGCCCTTTCAGTTTGTCGGGTTTGCCGTCCAGCGTCACCGAACTGGTCTGCGCCCCATCAGTGGAAGAGAAGCCGACGAGCTTCTGTGGCGTCTCACCATCGGTCTCCGGTTCGCCCCCGAGCAGATAGATCTTCTTGCCGTTCTCGTTGAAGGCGAATCCGCCGAACGACTTCAGGCCGGCCTGATCGAGCGTGATCGTCTTGATCGGGTGCAAATTCGCCGCATCGAACAGGACGACCTTGGTGACGTCGCCACCCCGGACCGACTGCGGATGAATCGGGGTATCGGTGTAACTGATGGCGATCCGGCTGCCGTCACGGCTGATCGCGCTGGTGTCGAAACGTCCCGACGGATCGCCGGCGTTGCCGATCGGCCGGACCTCGGTGGTGGGCAGGCCGTGGGAGAAGTCGAAGACGTAGACGTCACCATTGGCGCCGACCAGCAGTGCCTTCTTGGCGTCGGCGGCGAAGGTCGACTCCCGGGCACTGACGAAGTCGGCAGGCAGAACCTTTTGTCGCCCGACCTCTTTCGGCACACCGTCGTCGCCGATGTGCACCTGCAGCAGCTTGCGGTCCTGCTCGCACACGCTGTAGAGATCATGTCCGACCAGCCACGTGAACGGACCGCACGCCGGCAGCTTCAGGGTGCCGCTCTGCTTGCCGCTGTGCAGGTCGACCACCCGGATGCCGAACAGGGCGTCATCCCACGTGACGAAGTACCGGCCGTCAGAGGTGACCGCATGCGAGCCGGTCCGGGAATGGGCACGCGCAACGCTGGGCAGCGCAACCTCTTTGGGCGTGAGCAGATTCCCGGAATAGGTGCTCACCGTGAACTGGGCCGCGCCCCGAGAGCCGCGCGGCCGCCACACCTCGGCGGCGAGGACCGCAGGATCATGCGGGGTCTTCCCGACGAAGGCGTGGATGACCGGATCCCAGATGCCCTGTCCCACCACGATGTGCGCGGTCTTCTTGCCGGTCGCCGGGTCGTACACCTCGACCGGCACCTCCAATTGGCCGAACGAACCCGACTGCATCACCATCTCCTCGGCGCCGATCGGCGCGATCTCGCCGACGTGCAGGCCCTCGGGAATCTGGCTGGGAATCGGTTCGTCCTGCGTTCCGCGCGCCGTGTTCGAGTCGGGAGCCGAATACGACTGCGAGGGCAGACTGGGCTCACCGGAGCCCGAATCGGAGTTGTCCGACGAGCACGCCGACAGGGTGAGCAGGGTGGCGACCGCGGGGATCACGGCGAACGACACTCGACGCAGTGCCATATGTCGATCATTCACGACCCGGCACCCACCTTCGGGCGGACTGCCGGACGCGTCTGGCAGTCGACGCCGACGACCGGCGCCATCGTGCACGTATATGACTGCGATTCCTCGGAGACGCACCAGATGATCTCCTGGTCGTAGCTGCCGGCCACCGGGTTGTACATGATCGCCTGCATGTCGGGCTCACCACAGAACGCGTTCGCGCACCCCGGCGCCCCACAGCAGTCGTAATACGCGATGAGGTAGGTCTTCTTGTCCTTCGGATTGGTGCAGCAACCCACCCAGAATTCGGCGCCGGGCTTGGACCCGGGGGCGCAGGTGGAGACGCCACCGCCCTCACAGGCCGCACAGGGGGTGCCATCCATGTTGCACCACCGCCAGTACTCGCATTCGGCGGGATTGGACCCGTTGTACTCGGGAACCAGCGGCTCCGGGCCGCTCGCGGGCTGCGGGTCGGCGGCCGCGCGCGAGACCGGCAGCGATCCGATCACCGCAACACCCGACGCACCGAGCGTCCAACGACCGATCTTGGAGATCATCGATCGGCGTGAAACCCGCTCGGACAGTTTGCGTCCCGCGCGGCTCGTGAGGCTGCCGCCGTCACCGGACATCCACTGTGCCTGGGCGGCAACGGTTTCCTCGTCCACGGGGAACCGCTGTTCGCTCGTTTCGTGGCCGTCGTCGTGGTCGGTCATGGGCTCTCTTCTCCTTGTCGATGTACTGGGAATGGGGGGGCGCGGTCAGGCCGACAACGCGTTGCCCGGCGTTCCGTCCTGGGGGGCGTGGGCCGCGGCCTGACGGTGTAGATGTTGCAGCGTCGGCGTGTTGGTCTCGAGTGCGTTGAGGAGGCTCTCGACCTGCGCCATGTGATTGCACAGTCCCTTGGCGCGGATCTTGCCGTGCTCGTCGAGGATCACACCGAACGGCGTGGTGCCGACCTGGTAGGCGATACCCACGTCGCGGCCGTCGACATAACTCAGCTCCTCACCGATGCGGGTGCCGGAGAGGAACGCGGCATGCTCTTCGGGTGTGCCGTCGGAGATGATGACGATGTCGAGGCCCTCACCCTCGCCCTTGGCCATCGCCTTCACTCCGGGAAGGAGTGACTTGCACGTGGTGCACGTGGGGGCGGTGAACAGCAAGAGCTGCGGGCGCGACCGATGCCCGCCGACGCTGACCAACCGCCCGAGGTGATCGGTCAGACCACGAAACGATGGTCCCGCCTGATCGATCTTGGGGCCGGTGTCCATCATTCGCGCTCCCAGCGGGCCGAGACGGACCTGGATACGCCCCACTTCTCTTGCCAGGCCGAGGATCACGAGCATTGTGGCGATCGCGGCGAGAAACAGTATGACCACCATGGTGACCAGGAATGTCGTCATCGTGTGGCTCCTTTCGATTGTCGATTCAGTACTCGGTGGCGACTGGCGCGGGACTCAGTAACGGCTTGCGCGGGCTGCGGCCCGCGAGGCGATCGCCGCGTTGGTCAGATAGGTGTCGACGCCACGGCGGCCGAAGGTCATGACCGTCCGCGCATACAGCACGACGGTGACGAGCGCGACCACCAGCACACCGATCGCTGCGCCGGCGAACCGGTCGGCGGCCGGCGCGGCGGGCGCCCACATGCTCACCACCGACAGCGCGGCGAACGTGCCAGCGCGTAACGCATGACCCCATCCGATGTGCGGAACCTCCTCTGCACCATGGGAAAAGGCGAAGCATCCACAGTCGAGATCGCGGCGCCCCCGCGCCAGATTGATCACCAGCCCGACAGTGAAGACCGCGAACAGTGCCGCCGCGGCGGCCCCGGCGATCTCCGGCACGACGCCGACGATCAGGGCTGCACCGAGTACGAGCTCGACCCACGGAAGGGTGCGCCCGACGAGCCGCGCCTCGGCATCGGGAAGGATCTGGTACCCGCGTACCGCCCGGATCACGCGATCGGTGTCGGTGAGCTTCGGGACGCCGGCGACGAGCAGGATCATTCCGACCACCCCCGCGACAACTGCCAAGACCATCACTTGTTCTCCTCTCGAATTTCCGCGACTATCGAATTTCACAATCCCGGATTCGTAATCCCGGATTGCGTAACCGTGGATTCGGTGACCTTTCGCGGCCGCCGAGAAGAAGCCTGACGCGTGATCAAGTCACCGACGGGTCGCGCCGGTTACGCGTGAGCGCGCTGTGATCGGTGGGGTCGGAGAACAAGTACGGCCAGGTCAACGAGCTTTCAGGTGCTGGGGGTGTGACCGCGACCACGATTGCGCCCCACGGCAATTCGCGTTTTGGGGTCGCATTCTCATTTGGTATTCGCCGGGTGTTCACACGCGTAATACCGCCGCAACAGTGCTGTCCTATCGTTCCCGACGTTCAACTCGTCGACATCACCGAGAGTTCCGAGATCGGAGGTTCTGACATGCACGTGAATGCGCTGCAGTCCGCGTTGGTGCGCGCCCGTTTCGCCGGGGCGCCCGCGCAGACAGTGCGTTCTCCACTGTCTGCGCTGGGCCGTCGGCAACTCACGCAGTCCGATCTCATCGGACAATCGATGTCGACGATGGCGCCGGCCACCGGCATGGTGTTCATCGCGCAGGCGATGTCGGGCGCGAACGCGGGACCGACAGGGCTGGTGGCGATTCTCGCCGCAACCGCGGTGATGACGCTCGTCGCGTTGTGCGTCCGGCAGTTCACCATGCGGTTGGCGGCCTCGGGATCGCTCTACAGCTTCATCGCACACGGCATGCCGAAACCGATCGCACTGACCGCGGGTGCCGCGTTGCTCACCGGGTATGTGGTGATGACGATCTCGGTGTCCAACAACGCAGGCCACGACATCGTGAACATGGCCGCGATGTCGGGCCTGGATCTGCCCGCCGGGATGTGGTTCGTCGCGTGCGCGGTGGTGGTGATCGTCTGCGCGGCGGTCGCGATCGGCGGCGTACGGTCGGCCACACGCATCATTCTTGCCATCGAGTTGTGCACGGTCTCCACGATCGCGGTGCTGCTCCTGCTGACGCCCGGTCATCCCACAGCCGGACCGCATCTCGACACCCCGGTGAGTTTCGGGGTCTTCATGGTCTGTCAGGTCGTGTTGAGTTTGGCCGGATTCGAATCGGCTGCATTCTTCGGCCCCGAGGCCGAACGCCAACTGCACACCGTCAGCCGCGCCGTCGTGGTCACACCCATCCTGACCGGGGCGCTGTTCATCCTCGCCGGCTGGGCCGGGATGACCGGGCAGGCGACCACGCTCATCAACGCCTACTTCTACGGGACCACGTCAGGGGTGGGCGTGCCCATCGTCGTCGCGGTGCATCTCGGTGTGTGGTGTTCGTGGGCCGCATCGACGCTCGGCTTCATCCAGGCCGGTTCGCGGTTGCTGTTCTCGATGAGCGTCGAAGGTGTCGTCCCACGCTTCCTCGGGCCCGTCAATCAGCGCTTCCGCACCCCGGCCCCGGCAGTTGTCGCCTTTGCCGCCGCCGCCGCGATCGGGGCGGTGTGGTTTCGCCCCGGGGAGCCGGGCAGCAACTTCGAGGTGCTGCTCGACGTTGCCTGGGTCCTGGGATACGTGTTGGTGGCAGTTGCGGCCCTGGTGTTCCTGCGGCGTATCGGCGAACACACCGCGCGAACTCTGGCGACCTGCGTCCTGAGCATCGGCGCCGGAACCGCGTTCGCGGTCTTCACCGTCATCGACGGACTTCGGCACGGCAACGTCATGTTCCTGGCATGGTCGCTCCTGCTGGGCATCTCGGGATGCATCTGGTACCTGGTACTGCGACGGTTCCGGCCCGACCGCCTGGCGTCCATCGGCGTGTTCGACAGCGTCGAGACCGCCGACCTGTTGCCCGGGTCGGCCATCTTGCGCACCGACGAGCAGGGCCGCCCGGTACTCGTGGCCACCGGCTCCCGGTTGTGGTGAGGCGATGTCGCAGCGACCCGTGACCGTCGATTCCGGCTTCGGCGGACGGCAGCCGAAGTCGGTCCAGAACGCGTTCGCCATCCTGGAGGCCGTGGCATCGCTCGGGCCCGGTGTCGCTGCCCGCACGATCTCGCGTCACGTGCGGATCCCGGCCGCGACCACGTACCGGATACTGAATCTTCTGGTCGCCGACGGATATCTGGTGCGAACACCGGATCTGTCCGGATTTGCGCTGGGTCGGCGGACTGCCGAACTCGCCGGTGCCGCGGTACAGAGTCCGCAGACCTCGGCCGGCGACGTCCTCGAGGAGATGCGCGGACGCACTCGGCACGGCCTGTATCTGGCGAGTTTCCGCGATGCCGCGCTGCGGATCGTCGATCCCGATCCCGACCACGAGATGGTGCCGGTATCCACGATCGCCCGCAATCGGCACGCCCATGCGATCGGCAAACTGCAGCTCGCCTACGCGCCCGCGCTCGCCGACGATGCTCCGTTGCGCTCACTCACCGGACGTACGCTGTGCGATCGGCACGCACTGCGTGAGGAGCTGCACGGGATTGTGGTCAGCGAATTGTCCTTCGAGGACGAGGAATCCCGGATCGGCCGCGCCGCGCTGGCGGTTCCCATCCGCGGCAAGGGAACCCACGTCGTCGGCGGTCTCGTCGTCCAGGGCCTCGCCGGACGCGTCTCGCCCGCCAATCATGAGCTCGTGACGTTTCTTCGGGGCGGGGCGATGGACCTGCGCGGACTCATCTGAGCGCGGGCCGGTATGCGCGTGCAGCGGCCGGTGAGTGGTCGCGCGAGCCCGGTCAGCTGCCCCGATAGGTGGAGTAGGAGTAGGGACTCAGCAGCAGGGGCACATGGAAGTGGCGCTGCGGATCGTCGACCGTGAAGCAGATGTCGACCTCTGGATAGAACGCCCCGATATCGTTGTCGTCGAACCAGTTCCCGGTGTCGAACACCAGGTGGTAGATGCCAGGGACCAGTGCCTCGGTGTTCACCTGTCCGATGCGCCCGTCGGAATCGGTGGTGCCGGTGGCCAATTCGCCACCGGCGGCATCCTGTAGCGAGACATTCACCCCCACCGCGGGCGCGCCCGACACTGCATCGAGCACATGGGTGGACAAGCCGGTCATCGGAATCTGGCTCCTTCTTGCCGAGGCGGCGGGGTCAGTCGTCAACATACTCGACGGCCGGGGTGAGCATCCGCTCCAGCCGGCTTCGGTTGATCTTGCCCAGCTCCATCCGCATGACGCGGCGCTCGGTCTCGGGATCGTTGCGGATGCGTTCTTTGAGGATCGCCAGCAACTCGTCGGCGGGCCGTCCGTTGGCGAATACGAGATAGACGTGCCCGAACCGCTCGTCGTAGGCCCTGTTGAGTTCGCGCAGTTCTGCCAGGACCCCGGGATCGGCGCCGGCCACCCCGGACTGCTCGCGTTGTGAGGAGGCATTGTCGGCCCGGTCGCCGATGCGGGGATGGCCCGACAGGGCCTCGTCGAGGTCGTCCTCGGTGAGTTCGGCCAGGATGAGGTCGGCGTAGGAGAGCAGGGCCTCATCATCGGAGAAGGGCCGTGCGCCTGACACGCGCAGCGCCCAGATGGATGAGCTGCAGCACTCGTAGAGGGTGCTGATGGCCTGCCGTTCGGTCAGTTCGTTGAAGCTGGGCAATCCGCGCCAGTCGACTCGTCGCACCCCTGACAGCCTAGGAGAGTTCCGGCTGACGGCCGAATCGAACCGACGTCAGTGGGTTGGCATCGGCGACGAGATCGTCGAAACGGTAGTTGACGATCTTGGCGATCTCGATGAGCGCGAACGACTTCTCGGACGACTCCGAATTGTCCATGCGCGCCCACCCGCTGCGCAGCACGCGATCGTAGCGTTCGGTCTCGCGTGCACAGATCACCAACGGGAAGCCGAAGTGCTCGCGGTAGGCGGCAGCCAGATTCACCACGTTCTCGTGCTCGGTCTCCTCCAGATGCGACAGCCCCTTGTGGTCGATGGCCCGCAGCTCGCCGGTCTCCTCGTCCTCGGCGCCGAGATCGGGGAATGCCTGAATGAGGTCGAGCTGCTCGGTGTCGCTGCCGGTCAGCATGGCTTCCTGGAAAGCGCTACGGAGGTCGTGGACATCGGCGAACGGCCGTTGTTCCCACGCCCGGTCGAGTATCCAGTCCACGCCCTGCACGACCTCGCCGAAGGTGGCTCGGAATTCCTCCTTGCCCATCGTGTTGACCTCGTCGAGTGTGATCGAACCGCCGCCGGCGACCGCCGGTCCCTTGCTGCCGATGTGGAAGAACAGGATGTTCATCAGGATCGCGGTGATCGCCCCCATGGTGATACCCGTGGAGAACGGGATCTGCAGAATGCCGGGGACCGCCATGTCGACGCCGGGCAACTGGGGAACCTTCACCTCGGCGCCCTTGTCCAGGATGGTGGTCGGTGCCGACGATTGCGAGAACTGGACATAGAGCGCCACGGCGATCGAGGTCGCCGCGATGGACAGATTGCGGTGGTCGGTGAAGTCGACGGTGGTCAGGGTCTGGATGCCGACGATCGCCACCGTGGCGAACATGATGAGCGCGGCGCCGCCGAGGACGGGCGAGGGGATCGACCCGACGATGTTGGCGGTCTTGGGCAGCACACCCAGGATGATCATGATCACGCCGGCACAGGCCACGACGAAGCGGCTCTTGACGCCGGTCATGCGGACCAGACCGACGTTCTCGGAGAAGGCGGTGTACGGGAACGAGTTGAACCCACCGCCGATGACGGTCGCGATGCCGTCGGCGCGGATGGTTGCGGCGATGTCCTCCTTGCGGATTCGCTTGCCGACGATCTCGCCGGTGGCGAAGACCGAACCCGTCGACTCCACCGCGGTCACCAGGAGCACCACGATGAGCGAGACGATGGCGATCAGATCGAAACGCGGCCAACCGAAGGCGAACGGCGGGGTGAAGCCCACCCAGCTCGCCTCGGCGACCCGGTCGAAGTGTGCGTCACCGAAACACCATGCGATGAAGGTCATGACGCCGAGTCCGAGCAGGATCGAGATGGTCGCCCAGAAACCCCGGAAGAACCGCTGCATCAACACGATCAGGGCGATGGTGCAGATGCAGTAGACGACCCACCGGCCGTTTCCGGCGTCGTGTGCGCTGGTCGCGCTGTTCGGATCGGTCACGGCGTCGCCGGCGCCGACCGGGATGAGGCTGATGCCGATGATCGTGATGACGGTGCCGGTGACCACCGGCGGGAAGAACCGGATCAGCTTCGCGAAGAACGGGGCGATCAGGAAGGTGAACACGCCCGCGGAGATGACCGCGCCGTAGACCGTGAGCAGACCCACGCGCCCGCCACCGTGGTCGTTGGCGACCTTGATGACCGGGGCGAGGGTGGCGAAGGTGATGCCCTGCAGCAGGGGCAGCCGGACACCGATCTTCCAGATACCCACCGACTGCAACAACGAGGCGATGCCGCAGGTGAACAGGTCGGCGGTGATGAGCATCGTGAGCGCCTTGTCATCGAGCCCGATGGCATTGGCGATCAGCAGGGGAACGAGCACCGCGCCGGCGTAGAAGGCGACGACGTGCTGGAAGCCGAGGGTGACGAGCCGGCCGAACGGCGGAACCTGATCGACCGGGTGTGTGCGCTTGCGTCTGCGTGGCCCGGCGGTGGCCGGAACCGAATCCGTGGACATCGTCATCCTCCTGCGATGGTGTTCGTGAGGCTGCGATTCGGCGGTGGTTTTCCGCCGCCCGCTCGCAGCAGGTAAATAGTGGACCCACATGAGCAAAGAGGCGAGGCGAGTGATCGTATATTTCGGAGATGTAAAGCCGATTTCGGGCGCGGATCGGTCGTCCTCGGTGCATGGTGCGGCGACCACCCGGCGGCACGTGCCGGTGCGGGGTGAAAGGCGGGCGTGATGGTGGTGGGTGCGGTGTTGGCCGCTGGTGCGGGCACCCGATTCGGGATGCCGAAAATCCTTGCCGAACAAGGGCTCTGGCTACACCGGGCGGTCGACGCGCTGCGCGTGGGTGGCTGTGACGAGGTGCTGGTCGCGATGGGCGCGGCGATCGTCGAGCCGCCGGCCGGGGCGACGGCGATCGTCGTCGCCGACTGGGCCGTGGGCCTTTCGGCAAGCGTGCGTGCGGTGCTCGACAGTCCGCCGGTCGGCCACGACCCGGCCGGTGTGGTTTTACATGTTGTTGACATGCCGGATGTCGGCGAAGCGGTGATTGCGCGAATCGTGGCTACTGCCGCGCGCGATCCGGGCCGAATCGTGCGTGCGGTCTACGGTGGCCGGCCGGGTCATCCGGTCTACCTCGGCCGCGATCACTTCGCGGGCGTGCGGGCCCGGCTCGACGGCGATGTCGGTGCGGCGCCGTACCTGCGGGCACATGCGGGCATCGTCGAGTCCGTCGAATGCGGCGACCTCGCCTCGGGCCTCGACCGGGACGAGCCGTAGCACGGCGAGGCGGACGGCTCAGTCGACCTCAATGGTCGGCAGCGCATCCACCAGCTCTGCGGCCACATCGAGATCCAGAGCGCCACAAGCGAACCGGGTCACCGGGCCAACGGCCGCCGCGATCGCGTCGTGATGGCCGGGCCGGTGGCGGCCGACGGGTGTGGCGGCACCGTCCTCGGGTACGAGCCCGATGACGGCCAGCAGTTCGCCGGTCGTCGGTTCACACACCGCCCAGGTGAACGCCGACTCCGCCAGCCAGGCCCGGTCGGTGGCGGCGACATAACCGGCGGGGTCGGCGACCCCGAGTTCGGACAACGCCGGGACGTCGGTGATCCGGTCGTCGGCGCGCAGGCCGCGCAGGTACCACGTCCCGGCGTTGATCTCGACAGGTTGCATCCTGCTGCGGTCGGCCGGGCTACTTGAGTTCGAGCAGCACGGTGCCCTGGGTGACGGCCGCGCCGGCTTCGATGCTCAGGCCGGTGACCACGCCGTCCTTGTGGGCGGTGACGGGATTCTCCATCTTCATCGCCTCGAGTACGACCACGAGCTCACCGGCGGTGACAGCCTGGCCCTCCTCCACGGCGACCTTGACCACGGTGCCCTGCATCGGGGCGGCGACCGCATCGCCGGAGGCGGCAGCGCCACCGCCCTTCTTGCGGGAGCGGGCCTTGGGCTTGCGGCGGATCACGCCGTTGGACGAGCCGCCACCGCCGAGTGCGAGGTCGCCGGGCAGCGCCACCTCGACGCGGCGTCCACCGACCTCCACGACCACCTTCTGGCGCGGTACGGCGTCATCGTCCTCGATCGGCCGGCCACCGGTATACGGCTCGATCGGGTTGTCCCAATCGGTCTCGATCCACTTGGTGTAGATGTCGAAGGTCTCGACGCCGTCCTCGCCCTGGTGGCCGATGAACGCCGGGTTGGACACGACGTGGCGGTGGAACGGCAGGACCGTCGCGAGACCCTCGACCTCGTATTCGGCCAGGGCCCGGCGGGCGCGCTCCAACGCCTGCTCACGGTTCTCGCCGACGACGATGAGCTTGGCCAGCATGGAATCGAACTGTCCACCGATCACATCGCCCTCGACCACGCCGGAATCCACGCGCACACCCGGTCCGGAGGGCTCGTGGTACTTGGTGATCGGGCCGGGCGCGGGCAGGAAGTTGCGGCCCGGATCCTCGCCGTTGATGCGGAACTCGAAGGCGTGCCCACGCGGCACGGGATCTTCGGAGAACTCCAGCTTCTCGCCGTTGGCGATGCGGAACTGTGCACGTACGAGGTCGATGCCCGCGGTCTCCTCGGTGACCGGGTGCTCCACCTGCAGTCGGGTGTTGACCTCGAGGAACGAGACCAGGCCGTCGTGGCCGACGAGGAACTCCACGGTGCCCGCGCCGTAGTAGCCGGCCTCACGGCAGATGGCCTTGGCCGAGCTGTGGATGCGTTCACGCTGCTCGTCGGTCAAAAACGGTGCGGGAGCCTCCTCGACGAGTTTCTGGAAGCGGCGCTGCAGCGAGCAGTCGCGGGTGCCTGCGACCACGACGTTGCCGTGCTGGTCGGCGATCACCTGGGCCTCGACGTGGCGGGCCTTGTCGAGATAGCGCTCGACGAAGCACTCGCCGCGGCCGAAGGCAGCGACGGCCTCACGGGTGGCCGACTCGAACAGGTGGGGGATCTCCTCGATGGTGTAGGCGACCTTCATGCCGCGTCCGCCACCGCCGAAGGCGGCCTTGATCGCGACCGGCACGCCGTACTCCTGGGCGAAGGCGACGACCTCGTCGGCGTTCTTGGCCGGGTCCTTGGTGCCGGGGGCCATCGGGGCGTCGGCCTTGAGCGCGATGTGGCGGGCGGTGACCTTGTCGCCGAGGTCGCGGATCGACTGCGGGGACGGACCGATCCAGATCAGCCCGGCATCGAGGACGGCCTGGGCGAAGTCGGCGTTCTCCGAGAGGAAGCCATAGCCGGGGTGGATGGCGTCGGCGCCGGAGCGGGCGGCGGCGTCGAGGATCTTGTCGAATACCAGGTACGACTCGGCAGAGGTCTGACCACCGAGCGCGAAGGCCTCATCGGCGAGTTTCACGAACAGTGCGTCGGCGTCGGGCTCGGCGTACACGGCGACGCTGGGAAGTCCGGCGTCGCGGGCGGCACGGATGACGCGTACCGCGATCTCGCCGCGGTTGGCGATGAGGACCTTGCTGATACTGGGCACTGTTGTTCTCCTGGGCCATACATCGAGGTGCGCCGCGACGCGGGACGCAGCACACACGGTGTTCGTCGGCGACCGTGTGGGCCACCGAGGGTCTAACCTGCCGACCGCCTCAATGGTCTCGCGGGCGACGACGCGTACGTTTGTGGAGTCTAGGTCCGTCCTCATCCACAGCTGCTGTGAGGGGACCGGAGACCGCCCGGCAGGCGTGGTTCCGGGCTTCACCCTAACCCACCGATCAATCGCTCGGTGGAGGCGCCCGTCACATCTGCGAGTTGAATGTGCTGTCGTTCGCCAGCTCGTGTACCAGCTCGGCGAGCGCGTGCAGCAATCGGGGGACCGGGCCGGCCGCATCGAGCGGATCGGACCCGATACTGCTCGGCTGTGGTTCGGTCACCGCGGTGACCTGCGGCGTCGGTGGGAACCGCGCGGAGTACCGCAGGCCCGACGGAGTGCGGTTGATCCAGATGAGGACCTCGTCGGGCGAGTAGGAGTGACTGCGCAACACGGTGGCGTGGCCGGCATCGGCCTCGGCGGCCCCGGGCGCGTAGCGGGTATCGATGAAGGAGATCACGAATCGCGGCTCCCCGCGGTAACCGATCAACTCGGCGACCCGCAGGAATGCCAGCGATGCGCCCTGCCGGGAGCGTTTGAGTTCGGCGGTCGCGCGGGCAACGGTCTGATCGAAGGTCGGCGACGCGGTCATGTCGAGCCGGAACGGCGCGAGCGCGACGAACCAGCCCAGCGCTGTCAGCCACCGTGCCTCGTTGCGGGTGTGTCTCGGCAGGACACACCGGAACTCGGGATCGCCGGTGATGCGGTGGTGCACGATCGCGAACGCCGCGAGCACGCCCGCCGTCAGCGAACCGCCCGCCTCCGAGCACACCGCGGTGAAGCGGTTGGCGGTGGCGTCGTCGGCGATCAGCCCCGACACCGACTGCTGGGGGGCCGGTACCTCGCCGACATCACCAGCGGTGGCCGCCGGCGTGGTGTCGGCCGCGGCCGGAGTGGCCAATGCCGTCGGCATGTCGCCGGGTCCGGCCTGCAGGAAATCTCGCCAGGTGCCGACCGCTGGATGATCGGCACCGGTCTGGTCGGCCTGCCGGCGCTCGGCGGCACTGAAATCGACGTAACTGCCGACCTCGGGCAGCGCGAGCTCGGTGTGGTCACGTGCGGCGCGGTAGATCGCCGTGAGTTCGTGCTGCGCCATGATCAGCGAGTAGCCGTCGACGAGCGAATGATCGGCCGCGAAGAGCAGCGTGAACGATGACTCCCGGCCGACGGTGGCGAACACGTACGCCGGCCAGTGCAGTGGGGCGGTCGCCCGATCGAAGTAGCCGGCGATCTGCTCGACGAGCGGCCCGGACTCGTTGTACCAACCGATCCGGCCCATCCGCAGCTTCACGGTGCCCGGTGCGGTGGTGAGGCGGGCGAGCCCGTCGTGCTTGATGACGACATGGCTGCGCAGCACCTCATGACGGTCGATCCAGAGCCGCAACGTGGCGCGTAGCGCCGGGATCGAGAGCGGCTCGTCGAACTGGATCTCCAGGCCCAGCCACGATTCGCGGCCGCCTTCGCGGCGGGTACGGATGCGATAGTCGAACGCCGAACGTAGGTGTTGTTCGTGATTGTGGGAGGTCAACCGCGAGTCGCGGTCCCAACTCCCCAGTCCGCCCGGCACATACGGCGTCCACTCGACGAGGCCGCCCGGTTCGACCGGCTCTTCGAGGATCTGGATGAACTTCATCCGGGCGAGCCGGCCGTACCCGTCTGACGACGAACCTGCGCCTTGATGCGTCCGAGCATGCCGGCCATACCGCGTAGCCGTAGTGGGCTCACGGCCTTGTCGAGGCCGAGATCGTGGTAGAAGTCGCCGGGCACATCGAGGATCGTCTGCGCCGGCGCCCCGTCGAGACCCTGGTGCAGGATCGACGCGAATCCGCGGGTGGTCGGCGCCTCCCGCGGCGCGCTGAAATAGAGCTGCACCGCGGCGGGATCGACGGCATCGACCGACAGGAACACCGGGGACTGACACTCCGGCACCGGTTCCATGGCCTCGGTGACCAGCTCGGCGGGCAACTCCGGCAGCTCCCCGGCGAACTCGAGAAGCAGCGTGATCTTGTCCGAATCACCAAGCGCCGCAAAGTCGTCGACGATCTCGGCGAGTGCGCGGGGCAGACTCATGAGCCGGGAGGGGGATCGCCCGGCTCGTCGCCGACCGAGATCGGGGCCCGTACCGCGTTACCCCACTCGGTCCAGGAGCCGTCGTAGTTGCGGACCCGATCGAACCCCAGCAGATACGTCAGGACGAACCAGGTGTGGCTCGAACGCTCGCCGATGCGGCAGTACGCGATCGTCGCGGTGTGCGGGTCGAGGTCGCCGTAGATCTCGTCGAGTTCGGCGCGGCTGCGGAAGCGGCCGTCCGATGCCGCGGCCTTGGCCCACGGAATGGAGCGGGCGGTGGGGATGTGTCCGCCGCGCAGCGCCCCCTCCTGTGGGTAGTCGGGCATGTGGGTGCGTTCGCCGGTGTACTCCTGCGGCGACCGGACGTCGATGAGCGGCTCGGTGCCCAGCGCGCCGCGGATCTCGGCGGCGAATGCGCGAATGCGGGAGTCGTCGCGCTCGACGACCGGATAGTCCGACCGTGGGTACTCGGGCACGTCGAAGGAGGTGTCGCGATCCTCCGACATCCATGCATCGCGGCCGCCGTCGAGCAGCCGGACGTCCGCATGCCCGAACAGGGTGAACACCCACATGGCGTACGCAGCCCACCAGTTGCTCTTGTCCCCATAGATGACGACGGTGTCGTCGCGCTCGATTCCCTTGCTGCGCATCAGTTCTGCGAACTGCTCACCGTTGATGTAGTCGCGGGTCACCGGATCGTTGAGATGCAGATGCCAGTCGATTTTCTGCGCGGTCGGGATGTGCCCGATGTCGTAGAGGAGGACGTCCTCGTCACTCTCGACGATCTTGAGTCCGTTGGCACCGAGATGCGCCGACAGCCATTGCGTGCTGACGAGCCGTTCGGGATGGGCATAGCCGGCGAACTTTGGGTTCGGGTCGGTCTCGACGCTCAACTGAAGAACCCCTCTCAGGGTGACGATCCGGTGGGTGCGTCCGTGCAGACACATCGGCGAGAACCCGCGAGGCTCCCGGTGAAAGCCTACCCAGTCAGCGTGCGCCGCGCGTGCACAAGGCGGGTCATTCAGGTGATGACCTGTTGGGGCGTATCGGGCTCCGATGTTGCTAAGTTCCTCGCATGATCGGACCCGGGGTGCGGCCCACCCGCCATGGAATGCGTGCGGTGACAGTGCTCGTCGTCGCGTCCGCGATGTTGTTCCTCGCCGCGTGTTCGTCGGGCACCGACACCTCGTCCTCGCCGACACCGGGTATTGCGACCTCCGGTACGCAGCCCTCCGGGCGCACCCCCTCGTCGACCGTGCCGAGTTCGTCGCCGACGGCGACCGGGGCGGTGCCCGGCCGGTGTACCGAGAACTCCTGCCCGAGCCTGCCGGTGCCGACGTCGCAACTGATGGCAGGCCACATCACCAAGGCGAACGCACCCCAGAAGGTGTCCGGCTATCTCAGCTCGGTGCTCGACGATCTGGACGGCACCTGGGGGCCGTGGTTCGAGAAGCTGGGATGGGGCAATCCCGAACCGGGACGCGTGCTCGTCGAAGACGGTCGATCATTCCACTCCGCGTGCAAGGACTCCGACGGTCCGATCGTGGTCGCCTCCGACACCCCCAACGCGTTCTTCTGTGGCCTGGACAAGGGCCGCGACGGAGCCGGTCAGCGGGTCGAGGGCTCGGTGATCCTGCCGGTCGATGCCTTCGTCGGGATCTGGACCGGTACGTTCCTGGTCGCCGGGCCGCTGGATTCGATCAGCGGGTTCCAGGGTGAGTTCACCGCGGCTACCGTCGTTGCACACGAGTACGGACATGCCGTCGTCGACCGCATCCTGCAGGCGGGTCACCTGCCGGCCACGAGTGAGCCGACCGGGGAGAACGCCGAACTCATCGCCGACTGCCTCGCGGGGAACTGGGCGGCGACGGTGTTGCGGCGCGATGAGCTGTCCGTCAAGGACATCGTGCAGGCGGTGGCGCTGATCCAGAAGATCGGCGACCCCGAACCCGGACAGGGGCACGGCACCTCGACCCAGCGGATCTCGGCGATCACACTCGGCTTCTTCGGTCACTCGCTGACCCAGGGCCAGGGCCAGGGACAGCCGATCGGGTGCCTGAGCAAGTACTGGCCGGAGGTCTTCGGCTCCTAGGCCCGTGGACCGTGGGGTGATCGCGCCGGCCCTCGGTGATCGCGTCGGCGCTCGCTAGTGCGCGGCGCCGGTGCCGGCCCACAGGTCGGCGACCCCGATCCCGACCTGGCGCAGCAACCGGCGGACGGTGGGCAATCCGATGCCGATCACCGAGGAGGGATCGCCGTCGACGGCGTCGACGAACCAGCCGCCGAGCCCGTCGAGGGTGAAGCCGCCCGCCACTTCCAACGGTTCGCCGGTGGCGACGTACGACTCGATCTCGGCGTCGTCGAGGTCGGCGAAATCGATTGTCGCCGAGGATGTCTCACTGGCGGAGCCGACGACCTCGAGGCCTTTGACGAGCACCAGGCGATGGCCGGTGAGCAATTGCGCCGAGTGGCCGCGGACCTCGCGCCACTGCGCGACCGCGACCTCGGGGGTGTGCGGCTTGCCGCTGAGCGAACCACGGAAGAGCAGCATCGAATCGCACGCCAAGATCACCGTGTCCGGTGGCGACTCCGCCTGTGCCTCGACGCGCTCGGACAGCAGGGTGGCGACCACCGCATCGGCCTTGGCCATCGCGAGGCGCGCGACGACGTCGGCCGGGGGAGCCCCGGTCAGATCGTCGAGGAGAGCGTCCTCGTCGACGTCGGAGACAAGCACACGCGGGTTCAGCCCACCGTGCCGCAGCACCGATAGCCGGGCCGCCGAAGCCGACCCGAGGACGACCTCGCAGTGGCGTGCGGTGGAGGGGCTCACCTGCGTCAGTATCGCAAATTGGTGAAGGAGCCCGGCCCGCCCCATTGCGGACGCAGCCGATCGACCGGGCTGCCCCAGTGGTCGCGCAGTGCCGGATCGCCGTCGCCGGCGCTCGCCGATGATGCCGTCGCAAGGACGGCGACCAGCGCGGCGACCTCCTCGTCGGTCGGGTTGCCGCTGACCACGGTGAGGAAGGGCTTCACCGGGTTCTCCGCGCCGCTCACAGCGGGATGTTCCCGTGCTTCTTGGGCGGCATCGTGACCATCTTGCGCTCGAGCAGCCGCAGTGCGGTGGCGATCTGGCCGCGGGTGTGACTAGGCGGGATGACGGCGTCGACGTAGCCGCGCTCGGCCGCCACATACGGGTTCACCAACGTGTCCTCGTATTCCTGCTGCAGCTCCAGGCGCAGCGCGGCGACGTCCTCGCCGCTTGCCTCGGCGTCCTTCAAGCGGCTGCGGTAGACGAATCCGACCGCACCTGACGCGCCCATCACCGCGATCTGCGCGGTCGGCCATGCGAGGTTGACGTCGGCGCCCATGTGCTTGGACCCCATGACGTCGTAGGCGCCGCCGTAGGCCTTGCGGGTGATGATCGTGATCTTGCCGACGGTGGCCTCGCCGTAGGCGTAGAGCAGCTTCGCGCCGCGGCGGATGATGCCGTTGAACTCCTGATCGGTGCCCGGCAGAAAGCCCGGTACGTCGACGAGGGTGACGATCGGGATGTTGAAGGCGTCGCAGGTGCGCACGAAGCGCGCGGCCTTCTCCGAGGCGTTGATGTCGAGGCAGCCGGCGAACTGTGTCGGCTGATTGGCGACGATTCCGACGCTGCGTCCGTCGACCCGGCCGAACCCGACGATGATGTTGGTCGCCCGTTCCGCCTGGACCTCGAGGAACTCGTCGTCGTCGAGAATCCGGCGGATGACCTCGTGCATGTCGTAGGGCTGATTCGGCGAATCCGGGATCAGCGTGTCGAGTTCGAGGTCCTCGTCGGTGAGGCTGTCGGCGATGGAACCGGTGACCGGCGCTGCCACGGGCAGGCGCGGCGCCTCGGCGCGGTTGTTGCTGGGCAGGTAGCCCAGCAAGTCCTTGACGTAGTCGAGGGCGTCCTCCTCGTCGGAGGCAACGTAGTGGGCCACACCGGATTTGGTCATGTGCGTGGTGGCACCGCCGAGATCCTCCATGGTGACGTCCTCGCCGGTGACGGTCTTGATGACATCGGGTCCGGTGACGAACATCTGGCTGGTTCCGTCGACCATCACGACAAAGTCGGTGAGGGCGGGGGAGTAGACGTGGCCGCCGGCCGCGGCGCCCATGATCAGAGAGATCTGCGGGATGACACCCGAGGCGCGGACGTTGCGGTGAAAGATCTCGCCGTAGAGACCGAGGGAGACCACACCCTCCTGGATGCGTGCGCCGGCCCCCTCGTTGATGCCGACCAGCGGTCGCCCGGTCTTGATCGCCAGGTCCATCACCTTGACGATCTTCTCGCCGTACACCTCGCCGAGGCTGCCACCGAACACGGTGGCGTCCTGGGAGAAGACGCAGATCTCGCGACCGTCGATGGTGCCGTAACCGGTGACGACGCCGTCGCCGAGCGGGCGGCGCTCGGCCAACCCGAAATTGGTGCTGCGGTGGCGGGCCAGTGCGTCGAGTTCGACGAACGAGCCCTCGTCGAGCAGATGGGTGATGCGTTCGCGGGCGGTCAGTTTGCCCTTCGAGTGGATCTTCTCCACTGCGGCCTCGCCCACCGGGTGCTGGGTTTCATCGAGGCGTTGACGCAGATCGGCGAGTTTTCCGGCCGTGGTGTGGATGTCTGGCGCGGCGCCGGACTCGGACGAAGCAGTGGTCATGAACCTCGATGCTAGCGAGACCGATGTGAGCCACGTCAACCGGCCCAAAGTGAGAAGACCTCATGTTTCCGAGTGATCGGTCGGCGACCCGCGGTGATCTGTCCGCGGTGATCGCGGCCGCAGTCGTAGGCTCACTGGTCATGACCCCCGATGCGACACACCCGGTCCCGACGAATCCGATTTCTGGTCTGCGGGAGGCGATCGAGGCCCGCGGGGCCGAACTGGCCGGCACCATCTGGCGGCATGTGGAGGTGGTGGACTCCACCGGATCGACCAATGCCGACCTCGCCGCACGTGCCGAGGACCCCGACATCGTGGGCACGGTGCGCATCACCACCGATCAGACCGCGGGTCGCGGGCGCCGTTCGCGGATCTGGTCGGCGCCCCCGGGTGCCCAGCTGGCCCTCTCGGCGGTGCTGCCGGTGGGCGAGAGCGCCGCGAAGCTCGGCTGGTTGTCGCTGGCGACCGGGCTGGCGACCGCGACCGCGGTGTACCGGCACACCGGGGTGCGCCCGGCGCTCAAATGGCCCAACGACGTCCTGATCGCCGAACGCAAGATCGCCGGCATCCTCGCCGAGTACGTGTCCGCGCCCGGCGGGGGCATCGTCATCGTGGGGACCGGCATCAACACCAACCTGAGGACCGACGAGTTACCGGTGCCCACGGCGACGAGCCTGCGCATCGAGGGCGGTGAACCACTGGCCGCGCCGGATCTGGCCGCCCTGGCGATCGAATACCTGCGCGCGTTGTCCGAGCAGGGCTGGCCCGATCACCTCGACACGATCGCCGCCGCCTACCGGGAGCACTGCGACACCCTGGGCCGGCGCGTTCGCCTGATCCTGCCGGGCGACACCGAGATCATCGGGCAGGCCGTCGACATCGACGACGATGGCCGCATCGTCATCGAACAGGATGGGGGACAACGCTTTCCGGCCGCAGCCGGAGACGTCGTGCATCTTCGGCCGCTCGCGGATCGAGGTTGAGCGGCCTGAGGTTGAGCGGATGGAGGTTCAGCGGGTGCCGGTGCGGCACTTGTGGCCCATCGCCGGTACCAGTGAAAAGATCGGCAGCCCGATCACCAGGTGCATCACCGCAGTGCCGAGGCCGACCGAGAACTGTGCCGAGAGCACCAGCGGGATGATGACCGCCGCGGCGATCAGCAGGCCGACGATCCAGCGGAAGAACTGATCGGGCGACGGCGTGATGATCTGCAGCACGTACCAGAGGGCGCCGGCGGCCAGGGCGGCGAGGAATCCGACCACGGCGAACCAGTATTCGTCCTGGGCGACCGGATTCCACACACCGAACTTGCCCGCCGCGTTCACGCGGTCGACGATCGCCCGGATGATCCACGCGACCAGCCAGGCGGCGAGCCCGGTGACCACACCGGTCATCACGATGCCGCCGACGTACATCCCGACATGGATGTCGGGCCCGATGCGCTTGCGAGGCGCCGGGGCGGGCTGCGGGTGTCCGCCGGCTTGCGAGTACTGCGGTTGGGGGTACGCGGTCGGGTCCGGCGCACCGCGGTAGGCCGGCTCCTGTTGGCTGTAGGCGCGTGACTCGGGCGCGTCGTATCCGGGCTCGTACTTGGCCGTGCGGGGATCGCGGGGATCCCGGGGATCGCGATAGCTCATGGGAGGCTCCTGAACCTGCGGCGCCGTGGGGCACCGTGTGGTCGGGTCTTGTGCGGTCGGTCGGTCTTGTGCGGTCGGTCGGTCTTGTGTGGTCGGGGTCATCCTACCGAGATCGACCGGTGGCCGAGCCGGGCCACGGAGATTCACGCAGTCGGCGTCTGCCGGGGTCCGGGCGGCCGCGCGGCCTATGCTGGCACGCATGGCCTACCCGCGGGAGAACCTCGCACCGGGTGAGCGGGTCGTACTGCACCGGCATCCGCATTGGAAGTGTCTGCTCGCCCCGTTCATCCTGTTCGTCCTCGCCACCGCGGTCGCCGGACTGCTCGCGGGCCTGGTCGACGGGTCGTCGCTGACCGGAGCAGGCGCGTTGGCCGGCTACGTCGTCGTCGCCGTGCTGTGGGCGGCCGCGGCGGTCTGGTTCTTCGCGCGGCCTCTCATCTCGTGGCAGACCACGCACTTCGTGCTGACCGACCGCCGGGTGATCTTCCGCAACGGCATCCTCACCCGATCGGGCATCGATATCCCGATTCGCCGCATCAACACCGTCGAGTTCCGGCATGGACCCATCGATCGGTTGCTGCGGACGGGCACGCTGCTCATCGAGTCGGCGTCCGACGAGCCGCTGGCCTTCGATGACGTCCCGCAGGTGGAACGGGTGCATGCGCTGCTCTACCACGAGGTGCTCGACGTGACCGAGAGCGTCGAGCGTGGCGACTTCGAGGATCGCCACGAGAACGACCCGGACCGCGACGTTTCCCGAGCGGAGGCCGGCCCCGGAAGGTGGGGGAGACACCGATGACCGTCGTGTTGCTGGCCGAGGACGACACCGCCATCGCCGAACCACTCGCCCGGGCCCTGACCCGCGAGGGTTACGGGTGTGAGGTCGTGGGCACCGGGACACAGGCCCTCGCGCGCGTCGCCGACGGCGGGTTCGAACTGCTCATCCTCGACCTCGGTCTGCCCGAGATCGACGGTCTCGAGGTCTGCCGGCGGGTGCGGGTCCATCAGCCCGAACTGGCCGTGCTGATGCTCACCGCGCGTACCGACGAGGTGGATTTCGTGGTCGGCCTCGACGCCGGTGCCGACGACTACGTCGGCAAACCGTTCCGGCTGGCCGAGCTGCTGGCCCGGGTGCGGGCGCTGCTGCGTCGCCGGCAGAGCCCCGACGACGTCGTGCTCGAGGGTGGGGACCTGCGCCTGGATGCCCGGGCGCGGCGGGTCACGCTCGGCGGTACCGAGCTGGTGCTGGCCAACCGCGAGTTCGATCTGCTGCGGTTCCTGATGGAGCGTGCCGGTGAGGTCATCGGGCGCGACGAGATCCTGACCGAGGTGTGGGGATCGGCGGACCTGCGGTCGTCGAAGACCCTCGACATGCACGTCTCGTGGCTGCGGCGCAAGATCGGTGACGATCGGCACGACCGCTCCCGCCACATCGTCACCGTCCGCGGCGTCGGCTTCCGTTTCGACCCGTAAGGCGAGCTGGCCCCGATGCGCCGACGCATTCTGTACACCATGATCGCCATGTTGCTGGCGGTCGGAGCAGCGCTGGGTATCCCGCTTTCGGTGATCGCCTGGTGGTGGGTTGCCGACAACGCACACCAAACGCTCGACAGCCGGCTCAAGTCGATCTCCGATCAACTCATCCGGACCGAGGACGGGCGAGACGCGACGCTCGACCCGGCGCTGCTCGATTCGCCGCCGCTGGCGGCGCTGATACCGGACGAGGGCCGACTGGTCCTCACATACGCGGCATCCGACGGTCGGTCGGCGACGCGTGCGGTCGGCGCGCAGATCGACGGCGCGACGATGTCGGACTCGATCGGCCTCGGCGACGCCGGGTCGCTGGTGCTCGAGATCCCGCGCAGCGACGTACGCAACGACCAGTTGGCCGCGGTGGGCATCGTGACGATCGTCGTCGCTTCGTCCCTGGTGGCCGGGACGGTGGTCGCGGCGGTCACCGCCGGACGCATCGCCGACCCGGTGATCGACCTCGCCGACCGCGCGTCGGCGATGGCGCGCGGCGACTTCCGTTCGGCATGGAAGACCTACGGGATCTTCGAACTCGACCGGGTGTCCCGGGCGCTCGGCAACGCGAACACCGAGATCGCGTTGCGCCTCGAACGTGAGGGCGAGATCGTCGGTGACGTCTCCCATCAGCTCCGCAGCCGGCTCACCGCGATCCAGTTGCGCCTGGACGAACTGGCATTGCACGACGACCCGGCCGTGGTGACCGAGGCCGAGGCCGCCCTCGATCAGGTCGAGCGGCTGTCCGACGAACTCGATGAGATGGTGGCGGCCTCGCGGGACGATCCGGCCCCGCTGCAGGCAGTCGACGTCACCGAACTGCTGACGCGGCTCGTCGGTGACTTCGAGAATGCCTTCGACGCGCAGGGCCGCGAGGTGACGGTGTCCTTCGCCGGCGAGGTGAGCGCGCTGAGTGCGCAGCCGGGTCGGCTGCGCGAGGCGGTCAGCGTGCTGGTCGACAACGCACTGCAGCACGGCGCCGGACGCTGCCGGATCGACGTCGGCGAGCTCACCGGCGACATGGTGCGTATCACGATCGCCGACGAGGGGCCCGGTGTCGCCGACGACATCGCGCAATCGATCTTCCGCCGCGGATTCTCCGCGGGCAGCGGCGCCGGCCCGGCGGGTAACGGGGTCGGCCTCTCGCTCGCGCGCGCCTTGGTCGAGGCCGACGGTGGACGTCTCGAACTGGCGAACCGGCGCCCGGCCGTGTTCTCGATCGTGGTGCCCTCGGTGGCGCCGGAGCCCGACGGCTCGGCGGCGTCAGAAGAAAGCGGGTCCGCCGGGCGCTCGGAAGCTCCGTCGCGCCGGTCCGAACCCGGCCGGCCCGGACCGGATCCGGGCCTCAGGCGTGACCGAGTTCCTCATCGTTGAGTTCCTCGGCACTGGGATGCAGATCTGTCGATCCGGCGTCGCCGCCACGCAGCTTCTCCTCCGGGAATGCGAATTTCCGCAGTGCCCAGAAGCGAAACGCCATCTGCAGAAAGTTGCCGATCAGATAGTTGAGGACGAAGTCGACGATCACCTGGTCGGTGACGTCGAGGTTGCTGCGCAGAGAAAACAGATTGTTGGCGACGAACAGCGGGGCGGCCTGTACGAGAACGCCGATACCACTGATGGCGAAGAAGAGCAGGGCCTCATGGGTGCGTTCCCGGCCGCCGCGATTCTTGAACGCCCACTCGCGATTCAGGATGTAACTCAGGATCGTGGCCAGGACACCCGAGATGATCTTGGCCACCACGGGCTTGGATTCGAGCACGGTGAGTGCCAGCGGATAGAAGATCGCCATGTCGAAAAGGAACGTCGTGCCGCCGACGATGGCGAATTTGATGAGTTCGTGGTGCCGCATCAGGAGCCGGCGAACCGACTCCGGCAGACGGGCGACCATCTCATCGATGAATGGCACAAGACACGAGTCTAGGACCCGCCGGGCACGCTGACATCACCCCGGTCGGTCATGCGTCCGACATGCCCGGCATGCCACGATGTACCGCGTGAGCTCTTCTGACGGTGACGCGCCCGCATTTCCGGGCGCGCAGACGACCCCGCCCGCGCCCTCGGAGCCACGATCGGCTGCCGGTGCGGGGCGTATGCCGACGGTCACGATGATCGGCGGTGGCCAGCTGGCCCGGATGACCCATCAGGCGTCGATCGCCCTCGGCCAATGCCTTCGGGTGCTCGCCGCCGGACCGGATGAACCCGCCGCGCAGGTGAGTCCGGACGTGATCATCGGTTCGCACGACGACATCGCCGATCTGCGTCGCGCCGCGCAGGGTGCGGTGGCACTGACTTTCGACCACGAGGGCGTGCCCCTGCACCATCTGCAGATGCTGGAGGCCGAAGGGATTTCGGTGTTGCCGCCGTCGGCGGCCCTGCGCTTCGCTCAGGACAAGCAGGCGATGCGGGTGCGACTGAAGCAGTCGGGACTGCCGGTACCCGACTTCGTCGAGTTGGCGGGCGATCTGGGACTCGCGCGTGGCCGGCTCATCGAATTCGGTGACCGGCATGGCTGGGCGATCGTCCTCAAGGCCGTCCGCGGCGGCTATGACGGCCGCGGGGTGTGGATCCTCGACGACCGCGCCGCCGCGCTGGCCGTCTTCGACGCGCAGTTCGACGCAGGCATCGAACTGCTCGCCGAACAGAAGGTGCCCATGCGACGGGAGCTGTCGGCGATGATCGCCCGGTCACCGTTCGGGCAGGGCGGCGCGTGGCCGGTGGTGGAGACCATCCAGCGCAACGGGCAGTGTGCCGTGGTGCTCGCACCGGCACCCGACCTCGGTGCCGAGCTCGCCGTGCGGGCGCAGGAGATGGCGTTGCGGCTGGCCGACGAGCTCGGCGTCGTCGGGGTGATGGCGATGGAATTGTTCGAGACCACCGACGGTGAGCTCCTCGTCAACGAACTGGCCATGCGTCCGCACAACAGCGGCCATTGGACGATGGATGGCGCGGTCACCTCACAGTTCGAGCAGCACCTGCGCGCGGTGCTCGACTATCCGCTCGGTGACACCGCGCCGAGCGCACCGCTGACGGTGATGGCCAACATCCTCGGCGCGCCGTCGGCGCCGCAGATGTCGATGGACGAGCGCCTGCACCACCTGATGGGACGGATACCGGCCGCGAAGGTGCACCTCTACGGCAAGGGGGAGCGCGTCGACCGCAAGATCGGGCATGTGAATATCGTCGGGGCACACGGCGAACAGCTCGCCGCGGTGCGTGAGCGCGCCGAACGTGCGGCGCACTGGATGTCACACGCGGTGTGGACCGACGGATGGGAAGGGCACTGATGAGCGAGTCGACCGACAACGGAACCGAGGTGGCCGGGGCCCAGACGGCTCGCCACGCTCGGGTCGGATTGATCATGGGCAGCGATTCCGATTGGCCCACAATGCAACTCGCGGCCGAGGCGCTGGCCGAATTCGACGTGCCGTTCGAGGTCGGGGTGGTCTCGGCGCACCGCACCCCGCAGCGCATGCTCGACTACGCCACCGGTGCCGCCGAGGCCGGGATCGAGGTCATCATCGCCGGTGCCGGCGGAGCCGCGCACCTGCCCGGAATGGTCGCCGCGTCGACACCGCTGCCGGTGGTCGGTGTGCCGGTTGCGCTCCGTCACCTCGACGGACTCGACTCGCTGCTCTCCATCGTGCAGATGCCTGCGGGTGTCCCGGTGGCGACCGTCTCGATCGGCGGCGCTCGCAACGCGGGCCTGCTCGCGGTGCGCATCCTCGGCGCAGCCGACCCGTCGCTGCGTTCGCGGATGGCGGATTTCCAGGCCGGCCTCGAGCAGATGGTGCTCGACAAGGATGCCGCGCTGCGTCAGAAGCTGTTGGGCGATTGAGTTCTTCGAGGTCGGGTCAGTTCTCGTGACGGTGTGGGCCGGGCGGGTCGAGTTGTAATCGGCGCGTCAGGAAACCCAGCACCTGATCGAGTGCGTCCCGGGTGGGTTGCCCTGGCTCGTCGATGAGATCGACCGTCAGAGCCGCGTGCGGTGGGGTCGGCATCGGCGAATCGGGGTTGGCCGCCGAGTCCGGTAGTTCGATCGCGGTGAAGGCATCGCCCAGAAGGCGCCGCAGGTTCTCGAAGCGTGCCGGTGGGGACATCCGATCGCCCTCGAAGCGCACGCCCATGACCTCGAGCCCGGCCGCGCAGCGCGCTGCCACCGTCGACAGGTCGGCGGGCGAGACATCGATGGCCCGGGCCCGGCCGGGGGAGATGGCGGCCGGCAGCGACGGCTGGGCCAGTATCGGGGCGAGCAACCGCTCGTCGGTGGCCATGCCGAGGGCGAATCCGCCGGTGAAGCACATGCCGATCGCGCCGACCCCCACGCCGCCGCACCGTCGGTGTTCGTCGGCGGCCAGGGCGCGCAGCCAGTTGACCACGGGCGAGGTCTTGCCGGTCGCCAGGATCGTGAACTCGCGGCTGACGCATGCGCGGGCGATGGTGCCGAGCATTTCGGCTGTGGAGCGCAGGGTTCCGCGTGCGGCAGGCGAGGGGTCACGGCCGTCGACGCCGTAGGGCGACGGCATCACCGCGGTGGCGCCGATGTCGACGATGCGGCGGGCGAAATCGGCCACCGCCGGGGAGATCCCGGGCATCTCGGCGATGATGATCACCGCGGGACCGCTGCCCTTGCGATACACGCGGCGGGTGGCCCCGAGGTACGTCTCGTCGCGGACGGTGAAGTCCGACAGGGTGTCGTCGGTGGCGCCGTCTCGGCTGCTCATGACGGCTCCAGGGTGCCGATGAGCACCCAGTCGAACGGCTTCGCGAACGGCCGGGCCCCCCGGGCCACATCAGGTGAGTCGGCCGGGACGATGCGGGGACGGACGAGTCGGAAGTGCTTGTTACGGCGCGTGATCCGGCACTGGCCTGCGGCCGCGACGTTGCGTACCCAATCGGTGTCGCGGCCGTAGGTGAGGACGATGGCCAGGGTGTCGTCCTCGACCCACGCCAGGACCGGCGTCGAGTAGCGGCGCCCAGAGGATCGGCCGGTGTGCTCCACCATCGCCCAGGGGGCCAGATGCGGGGCCCACCGACGCTGGATGGGATTGCTGACGACCTTGTTCATGCGAGCGAGGACGGCGGGGAGTTGCATGGCACCACTGTGCCTCATCGCGGCGGCACGCGGGTCAGGACAGGACGATCCCGGCGCGTTCGGTGACCGCGCGCTCTGCTTGAACACCCGACGGATGAGCCACCCACACCAGACCGGCGCCGACCGCCAGCGGGGCCAGGAGATTGCCGACAATGCCTGCGGCGCTGCGCCATTCACGCGTCGAGAGAACCCGGCTGCCGCCGCTGATCGCGGACTCGGCCGCCGCCGAACGTGCCGCGGCGAGTACATCGGGTCCGGCGTCGCCGTCGAGGGCGGGGCCCGAATAGGCCGGGCCGACGATATGATCGCCGTGGATGCGCACCCGGCTGCCGTAGTCGGAGACCCCGGGCGGCAGACCGCCGACCGGCAGGGCGAACGGATCGAGCGGGGCGACGATGAGCTCATCCGCGTCGGGGTACGAGTCGAGTCCGGTGCGGTCGGTGAACACCGCCACCGGTACGTCGGTGGTCGCAGCGGTGGCGCGGGTGTGGACATGCGCGCCGGCCCACCAGCAGCCGAGCAGGATTCCGGCGCTCTGCCAGTGCTCGGGCAAGTCGACCACGATGGCATCTCCTGGGACACAACCGAGTTCGTCTGTGAGAAAGTTCGCGGTCTTGGCCGCCCAGTTGCCCAGGGTCGCCCAGCTGAGTTCGGTACGCTCACCGCTGCGGTCATCGTAGAACGTGAGCGCCGGACGGGACTGATCTTCGATGGCGCCGAAGATGGCGGCACTGATGGTGGGGGAGTTCGTCACGACTTCGGCTTCCGGGTGGGGTATGTGGGAGTTCGCGTGTTCAGTTGACGCACATCGGGCCGTCGGAGCCGGCGGTGATGGCGGAATTGCCGTCCGGCGCGGCACCTGGGCCGGACGCGCCGCCCCCGCCGTCACCGGAGCCGCCGCCCACATCCGATACCGACCCGGGACCGTCGTAGGTGTTGGTCAGCACCGCACGCAGTTCGTGCTCGCCGAGGGTGGAATCGGCCATGACCGGCAGGCCGCCGAGATCCTTGGCGAGCAGTTTCGCGCCGAGGTCGTCGGCACTGTGGGCGAAGACGGCCGAATCCCGCTCGTTCGCGGGATCGCTCATCAGCTTGCCCTGGTGAAATCCCTTGGCGGTCAGGAGGCCTGCCACGTTCTTGGCGAGGCCCTCGATCGTGCCCGCATTGTTGACGTCGACGGTGTATTCGGCGCGTCCGGTGTTGCGGGCGGGATCGAGCAACGAGCTGGTGAAGGCTCGGACCTTGGTCGGATCGACGGTGACGACGCTCTGTTGTCCGTCGTCGCTCCAACCGTGATCGTCGGTGACGGGGATCGTCGCGAACTTCACGTGGCCGCCGCTGAGGTCCTTGAGCTGCTCGGCGAAGGACAGGACGTCCCAGCCGTTGTCGATGACCACCGACCGTGACACCGCGGCCTGTAGCTGCTTCAGTTTGGTCGGGTCGGCCAGGGTGCCGGCCGAGAGCATCTTCTGGGTGAGTGAGGCCATGAACGCCTGCTGGCGGGTGATCCGGTCGAGGTCGCCGCGTGGCAGGTCGTGGCGCTGCCGGACGAAACTCAATGCCTGTGGGCCACCGAGGGTTTGCCTGCCCGCGTGGAACCGCGCACCCGAGAACGGTTCGTTGACAGCCTGTTTGAGGCAGACGTCGACCCCGCCGACCGCCTTGGTGAGGAGTACGAAACCGAGCAGGCCGACCTCGGCGTAATGGTCGACGCGCACGCCGGTGAGAGTGGCCACGGTGTCGATCAGTGCCTTGCGCCCCGCCTGGGTGCCCTGACGCTCGGCCTCGCCCTCGCTCTTGCCTGCCTCGACGGCCTTGCGCCGCGCGCCTTCTCGCGTCGTCCCGTAGGCGGCATTGATCTTGCTCATCCCGATACCGGGCACGTTGACGTAGGAGTCGCGGGGGATCGAGATCGCCGTCGCCGACGAGCCGTCGTTTGGCACGCGGATCAGCAGGATGGTGTCGGTGTTGGTTGCGACGTCATCGCCGGATCGCAGCCAGCGGAGTTCCTCCGGCGACAACGGATTTCCCTTGGCGTCGGTGCGTGAGTCGGTGCCGACGAGCAGGATGTCCACCGCGCCGTCGTCGCCACCGCCGAGCGCCAGCCCGCCGAGGCGGGTGATGTCGGACTCGAGATTGTTGATGCTGCTCCACGCATATCCGGTGCACACCAGGACGACCGTCGAGAGGATGACGATCACACTGCGCACCGCAGCCCGCCCACCACGCCAGCCGGAAAGGATGCCGCCCGGACGCGGGGCGTGAGGCGGCGGCCCGGATGGCTTCGCGCTGCCGGCCGCGGCAGTGCGGTGTTCGCGCTGCTTCATCGACTTCGGGGTGGCGCCCGCGGCGGCACCGCCGGATTGTCCGCGCGTATGGATCTCACCCGAGGATCGCTGCCGGGGGCCACGCCGGGTCCCGGGATCGGCCGGACGGCGCCGCCCGTCGGCGTCCTCCCCGGTGCGAGGTCTGCGATCGGAGCGCTCGTGCCCGGGGCGCCGGGGGCTCTCGGCAGCGGATTCGGAGGTCTGCGGACGGCGCGCGCGGACCTCGTTGTCACGCGGGCGACCGGCGGGTCGTCTGCGCGCGCCATCGGGGCGGGAGTCCACGGGTGGGCAGTCCTTTGCGGTCGAGGCTTCTGTTCTGCGGGGCAGCAGTTGCCTGAGTTTCTGACGTTTCTGATGTGGTTTGCGAAAGCCAACGTTACTGAAGTCGGACGTGAAGTCAGTGACGCAACGCCGAGAGACTTCCGCCACCGCTCGCGGTGGGATCGCCACCCGGCGCCCGAGCGCGTTGGTGTGCAGCCGGGCCGCCGGGCAGACTGACCCCGTGCAGAGCGACCAGCAGCCCCTCGAGCCCTTCCCGACCATCTGGCTGATCGGCGCGGCCGGCCAATTGGGAACCGCGTTGCGTGCCGGTGCACCCCGTGAGCGGGATATCCGGGCGTTGACCTCCGCCGACGTCGACCTCGCCGACGCCGAGTCCATCCGCACCGCGCTGCGTGACGTGCGTACCGGCGACGTCGTCCTCAACACCGCCGCCCATACCGCGGTCGACCGGGCCGAATCCGAGCCGGAGCGCGCCGCCGCGGTCAATGCGCTCGCCCCCGGAGTGCTCGCCGAGATCACCGCCGCCTCGTCGGCCTGGCTCATTCACATCTCCACCGACTACGTCTTCGCCGATGCCGCCGGGGAGCGTGACACCCCGTACGAGCCCGGCGACACCGACCCGGATGCCGCTCCGCCGAGCGTGTACGGCGCGACCAAACGTGCGGGCGAGATCGCGGCCCTGGCCGCCGACCCGGACGCGACGATCGTGCGCACCGCCTGGGTGTACACCGGTGGGCCCGACAGCCCGGACTTCGTCGGCACGATGCGCCGACTCGAACGCACCCGCGACACCGTCGACGTGGTCGACGACCAGACCGGTTCGCCCACCTACGCCCCCGATCTCGCGGCCGGACTCTGGGAACTCGTGGCCGGTGGCCACCGGCCCGGGGTGGCCGGAGCGATCCTGCACGCCACCAACGCCGGTGAGGTGACCTGGTTCGAGGTGGCCCGCGCGGTCTTCGCCGGACTCGGTGCCGACCCGGGGCGCGTGCACTCGTGCCGCACCGACGAATTCCCGCGTCCGGCGCCACGCCCGGCGTACTCGGTGTTGTCGCCGCGATCGTGGACCGAGGCCGGACTCACCCCACTGCGGGACTGGTCGATCGCCTTGTCCGACGCACTGGCCGCCCGGTGACGCCGAACACCGCCCGGCCCCCACATGCGACGGTTGATGAGACCGGAACTCCGGTTGGCTACGCTGACCCGGTGACCTCGAAGCTGGCCGTGGTGACGGTGACCTATTGGTCGGGTCCCCACCTGCAGACATTCCTGACGAGCCTGGGCCACGCCACGTCCGCGCCACCGCGTGTGGTGATCGCCGACAACGGGTCCGGTGACGGTGCGCCGGAGGCGGCCGAGCGTGCATACGACAACGTCACCCTCGTCCACTCCGGCGGGAACGTCGGATATGGCGGCGGGATCAACCGCGCGGTTGCCGCGATCGATGAGGACGTCGACTTCGTCGTGATCGCCAACCCCGATGTGGAGTGGCTACCCGGATCCATCGACGAACTCGTCGCCGCGGCCGCCCGGTGGCCGCGGGCCGGCTCACTCGGACCACTGATCCGCGAACCCGACGGTTCGGTCTACCCGTCGGCGCGCCGCGTCCCCGACCTCGTCTCCGGCACCGGGCATGCGTTGCTTGGTGGCATCTGGAAGGGCAATCCGTGGACCGCGGCCTACCGCGCCGACGACGTCGCGCCGAGCGAGCGGCCCGTCGGCTGGTTGTCGGGGTCGTGTCTGCTGGTGCGCCGCAACGCCTTCGACGAGATCTCCGGATTCGACGAGCGCTACTTCATGTACATGGAGGACGTCGACCTCGGCGACCGGCTCGGCCGCGCCGGATGGCTCAACGTCTACGTCCCCGGCGCCGAGGTGGTCCACACGAAGGGACACAGCGCCGACAAGCGGCCCGAGACGATGCTGCCTGCGCATCACCGCAGCGCCTACCGATTCCAGGCCGATCGCCACCCCGGAGTGCTCCGCGCACCGATCCGGTGGGCGCTGCGGGCCGGACTGGCGGTACGGTCCCGGCTGGCCGTACGTGCAGCCGCCCGGTCCGGCAGTTCACCAACCGGGTCGGCAGCGGCCGCCGATCGGCAAACCCCCGATCGTGGAACCCCCGATCGTGGAACTTCGGATCGTGGAACCCCCGATCGTGGAACTTCGGAGAGGAACACCCCGTGACGCACTTTTCGGTGAGCAACCCCAGAGTCCCCCCCGAGGAGGTACCCGACGTCGACATGTCCGACGTACAGGCCGTGGTGCTCGTCGGCGGCAAGGGCACCCGGCTGCGCCCGCTGACGTTGTCGGCGCCCAAGCCGATGCTGCCGACCGCGGGCCTGCCGTTCCTGACACATCTGCTCTCACGCATCCGGCAGTCCGGGATCCGCGACGTCATCCTGGGTACGTCGTTCAAGGCGCACGTGTTCTCCGAACACTACGGGGACGGATCCAAACTCGACCTGAACCTGCGCTACGTCACCGAGGAAGACCCGCTCGGCACCGGCGGTGGCATCCGCAACGTGCTCTCCGAGCTGACCGCCTCGACGGTCGTCGTGTTCAACGGTGACGTGCTCGGCGGCACCGACGTCCGCCACGTCGTGCACACACACCGCGAGTCCGGCGCCGACGTGACCCTGCACCTGGTGCGCGTCTCCGATCCCCGGGCATTCGGATCGGTCCCCACCGACGACGCCGGCCGCGTCACCGCCTTCCTCGAGAAGACCCAGGATCCGCCGACCGACCAGATCAACGCGGGCACCTACGTGTTCCGGCGGTCGGTGATCGAGGACATCCCGGCCGGTCGTGAGGTGTCGGTGGAGCGCGAGGTGTTTCCCGGTCTACTCGCCGACGGCCGCCACATTCACGCCTACGTCGACCACGCCTACTGGCGCGACATGGGCACCCCCGAGGACTTCGTCCGCGGGTCCGCCGACCTGGTCCGCGGCATCGCGCCCTCGCCGGCACTCGGCGACCGCCACGGTGAGTCACTCGTCCACGAAGGTGCCGGCGTCGGACCCGGCGCCGTTCTCATCGGTGGCACGGTCGTCGGCCGCGGCGCCGAGATCGGGCCACGGGCCCGACTGGACGGCGCCGTCATCTTCGACGGCGCGGTCATCGAGGCCGGTGCCGTCGTGGAACGCAGCATCGTGGGATTCGGTGCGCGTATCGGACCGCGCGCCCTCGTCCGCGACACCGTCATCGGCGACGGCGCCGAGGTGGGTGCCCGCTGCGAGTTGCTGCGCGGCGCACGCGTATGGCCCGGCGTGCAGATCCCCGATGGCGGGGTGCGCTTCTCCACCGACG
The DNA here is from genome assembly GCF_049847065.1 of Gordonia sp. DT219. Lineage (NCBI taxonomy): Bacteria > Bacillati > Actinomycetota > Actinomycetes > Mycobacteriales > Gordoniaceae > Gordonia > Gordonia sp. DT219. The sequence goes on from NZ_JBNCNR010000010.1 coordinate 62,573, forward strand.
TCTAGGGTGGCGGCCGGGCCGCTCTATTCGTCGCGCGACTTCGCCGCTCTATTCGTCGCGCGACTTCGCCGCTCTATTCGTCGCGCGACTTCGCCGCGGTGAGCACCCCGGGACCCAGCGGGATGACGACCGGCAACAACCGATCATCGTCGGCGACGAGCATCGCCGCCTCCCGGGCCGCATTGGTCATCGGGTCGGTGCGGGCCGGATCGGCGACCGCCCCTTGGGCGGCGGCATCGTGGATGACCAGCACCCCGCCGGGACGCAGCATCCGGACCGATTCGGAGACGAAGCGCGGCAGGTCCAGACGCGGACCGTCGATGAACACCAGGTCGTAGGTGCTGTCCGACAAACGGGGCAGCACGTCGCGCGGGGTGCCGTTGATCAGCCGGGTGCGCCCGGGGCTGATGTCGGCGCCGGCGAACGAGGCCCGAGCCGCCCGATGATGCTCGAGTTCGGGATCGATCGTGGTCAACACACCGTCGGTGGCCATCCCCGCAAGCAACCACAGGCCGCTGACACCGGTGCCGGTGCCGATCTCGGCCACCGCACGGGCGTCGACGGCACGAGCGAGAACGGCGAGCAGCGCACCGACCGCCGGACTGACCGGCGTGGCGCCGAGTTCGATGCCGCGGGCCCGCGCGGCGACGAGCGCGTCATCCTCCACGATCGCCGACTCGGCGTAGTCGATGAGTGCCGCCCGTGGGTCGCTCGGCTGGGTTTCGGTCATGCTCCGAGGTTAGACATGCCGCCCCGACGACGGCACACGGCGCGCCCGGAGTGTGCCCGGAGCGCCCGAGCAGAGCGCCGATCGGCTTCCTCAGACAACACACAGGGCGCTCATACGACGACCACACTCCGATGGGAGAGGGTTAGGGCGTCGGCCGGAGATGGTGCGGGGATACCTATGCGGGAATACCCACGCTGTGTGTCCGGTTCAGTATGGTTAATTCATCCGGCGTCGCTGCGATGAAGGTAGAGAAGGGAATCGGTCACCGAACGATGAACGATCTCGAGGCGGCTGCTGACACGGTCCCCGGTGGTACCGCGGGATTCGACGCCACCGGCAACGACATGTTGATGCCCACCTGGGACGAACTCGTCCGGGAACACGCCGACCGCGTGTACCGGCTCGCCTACCGCCTGTCGGGCAATCAGCACGACGCCGAGGACCTCACGCAAGAGACATTCATCCGGGTGTTCCGATCATTGTCGAACTATCGGCCCGGCACCTTCGAGGGCTGGCTGCACCGCATCACCACGAATCTCTTCCTCGACATGGTCCGGCGCCGCAACAAGATCCGGATGGAGGCGCTCCCCGAGGAATACGACCGGATGCCTGCCGACACCCCCGACCCGCAACAGATCTACGCCGACGCCAATCTCGACGGCGACCTGCAGGCCGCACTCGATTCATTGAGCCCCGAGTTCCGCGCCGCCGTGGTGCTCTGCGACATCGAGGGTCTGTCGTACGAGGAGATCGCCGCCACACTGGGCGTCAAACTGGGAACGGTACGCAGCCGCATCCACCGCGGCCGGCAGAGTATCCGGGACTTCCTCTTGACTCGCGGCCACCGCGACCGCCGTTCGGTGGTGGTCGGGAACTGACCCCGTCGTGGCGGGAACCCCGCATCCCGCCGGGCCGTTGAGTCATTCGGTAGGCTGGGGCGTCGTCCCCGGCGAGGTGGGATCACGATCGGCCGAAGGGGTGATGAACACAATGATGGATGGCCAGCGACGGCAGCCGGAGGCCGGAGTTCCGAGCGAACATCCGGACAGTCTTCGCCGACGCCGCGCATGGAACCCGGCGGCATGGACACCCGCACGATCCTCGTTCACCCCCAACCGCCGGCCGAGTGCACCGCGCGATCGCCGGTTCGCACCCACCGAGCATCTCGCACCCGAGGCCGTCGCCGCCTACGTCGACGGAGAACTCGGGATGACCGCCCACATGCGTGCCACCCACCATCTGGCACTGTGCCCCGAATGCGGGGCGGCGGTCGACGCGCAGATGGCCGCACGGACTCGTCTGCGGTCGTCGGGCACCATGTCCCTGCCCTCCGGACTCCTCGGTCAGCTCAGCCAGATCCCGACGCGCGAGTTCGACATGACCGACCACGCCGATTCGGCGCGCAGCCCGCGCCGCACACACCCCGAGGTGATGCCGGGTGGCCAACCCTCGGCGATACCCGGCCACGACTCGACCCGTGGACGCATGCTGCGCTGGCGGAGCCGCTGACACGTGGATTCTCGAGAACCCCAGGACCCCGCAGCCCACAACCCGGGATCCCAGAACCCTGCTGCGAACTCGGAGCCCGGCGTCGAATGGTCCGCCGGCCACGCCGGGAGTGCCGGTTCTCCCGGTGGTGATGTCCGCAGCAGTGATCCTGGCGGTGATGTCCCGACACGTGCGGTGAGGCACGCTCCGGTGTCCCCGGCCACCGCGCAGGTTTTCGGTCGCCCCACCGGGGTCGCCGGCTCCTTCGCGCCGGGCGGTGGGACCTCTGAACGCCCCGCACCGATGCTAGCGGCGCCGGATCCGGTACTCGCGGAGGCCTTCGGCCGCCCCGAAGGCAGCGACGAAGCCCTCCAGCGCGATCCGCTGGCCGCCTACGGCGCAGACGAGCAACCCGAGCCGCCGGCCGACCCATGGCGCGACCCGGACAGCCCGGCGGCGCTGGCCGGGCCCGCGGTGTCCGAGCCCGCGGCCCCGCCGCCCTCGGCCCCCGGACCCAAACTGGGTATCCGCGAAGTTCTCCTCGGCCGCCGGATCGCGTGGCATGCGCTGGCGACGCTGGCCGTGATCGCCCTGCTGATCGGCGTGGTCGGTGGGCTCATGGGCCGGTTCACCGCCGAGGTGGCCGCCCCCCTCAACAGCGATACCGTCAAGCTGTCCACCGACGGTGGGGGCAGCGGTGCGACGCAGGGCTCCCCGGTGGAGCGGGTCGCCAACGCCGTGGAGAAGTCGGTGGTCTCCGTCGATGTGCGGCTGGCGAATGGTTCGGCCACCGGATCGGGCTTCGTCATCAATCGCGATGGCTACATTCTCACCAACAATCACGTGGTCTCCCTGGCCGCGTCGGATCGCACCGCCAAGCTCGAGGTCGTCTTCTCCGACCGCAACCGGGTCCCTGCGCGAATCGCCGGCCGTGACCCCCGAACCGACATCGCCGTGCTCAAGGTCGACAACGTCGACAACCTCACCGTCGCCCAGCTCGGCAATTCGACCGACCTGCGGATCGGTCAGGATGTCGTGGCATTCGGGTCGCCCCTGGGCCTCGACCGCACTGTGACCAGCGGTATCGTCTCCGCTCTGCACCGCGCGGTTCCGCTGCGGCCCGACGCCGAGTCCGACACCGACGCGGTGATCGACGCTATCCAGACCGATGCCGCAATCAACCCGGGCAACTCCGGCGGTCCGCTCGTCGATTCCGACGCGAAGGTCGTCGGCATCAACACCGCCGGCCTCGTTCCGGGCGGCGGCTCGATCGGTCTCGGTTTCGCCATCCCGATCGACGAGGCCGTTCCGATCGCGCAGGCATTGATCCGCGATGGCAAGGTGAATCACCCGCAGATCGGGATCAACGCCAGTGACGTCCGGAATGACCGTGTCCTCGGCGCACAGGTTCGCAACGTCGTCGCAGGCGGCCCGGCCGCGGATGCGGGCCTGCGCGAGAACGACGTGATCGTCGACTTCAACGGCCGCACGATCGAGAGTGCCGACGAATTGACGGTGGCCGTGCGGACCGCGAAGATCGGGGAGCCGGTCAAGTTCACGTACTGGCGTGACGGACGTACTTTCGAGGGCACGATGACGCCCGCGAGTGACTGAGATGCCCACGAGTGAAGAGGCGTCCGCAGGTGATCGGGCGCGCGAAAGCGGGGAAGTGCCATGTTCGACAGTGTCGGCTGGGGCGAGATCTTCATTCTGATCGTCGCCGGTCTCGTCATCCTGGGACCGGAACGGCTACCCGGGGCGATCTCGTGGACGATGCAGTCGCTACGCAAGGTGCGCGAGTACGCCACCGGCGCCACCGATCAACTCAAGAACGACCTCGGCACCGACTTCGACGACCTGCGCAAACCGCTCTCAGATCTCAACGAACTGCGGGGTATGACGCCGAAGTCGATGATCACCAAGCATCTGCTCAACGGTGATGACTCGGTGTTCAAGACGTTCACCGACGCCGGTACGGCCCTCACCTCGGCCACCGAGGTCCCGTCGATCAAGCCCGTGTCCGCGCCGATGCCGACCGGTCCGGCCGCCGAGCCGGGGCCATCACTGACGAAACCGGCCGCCGAAGCGCCGCCGCCCGTGCCCGCCACCCCCGATGTGCCGACGAGGCATGTTCCCGCGCGCGGGCATCACGATGTGTCCCAGTGGGACGCAACCTGATTCGGCGATCGACCGGTTCGGCAATGCGGGGTCAGTGCCGGGTGGTGTCGATGCCGAGGCTCATCCCGGCCAGTCCACGACGGCGCACGGCGAGGGTGCCGGCGATGGCACGCAGCGCCGAGCCCGACGCCGACTCCGGAGCCGACAGGACGACCGGCGTGCCCGCGTCGCCGCCCTCACGCAGCGCGGTTTCGAGCGGCACCTGACCGAGAAGCTCCACTGTGGAGCCGACCATCTGCGTCAGTCGATCGGCAACGCGCCGGCCGCCGCCCGATCCGAACGGCTCCATCCGCGTGCCGTCGGGCAGCTCCATCCATGACATGTTCTCGACGACGCCGAGGATTTTCTGGCGCGTCTGCAAGGCGATCGCACCGGCTCGCTCGGCCACTTCGGCGGCGGCCTGCTGCGGGGTGGTGACCACGAGGATCTCCGCACCCGGGATGAGCTGGGCGACCGAGATGGCGATGTCACCGGTCCCCGGCGGCAGATCGAGCAGCAAGACGTCCAGGTCGCCCCAGTACACGTCGGCGAGGAATTGTTGCAATGCGCGATGCAGCATCGGCCCGCGCCAGGTCACCGGGGTGTTGCCGCTGGTGAATTGCCCGATCGAGATGAACCGCACGCCATGGGAGGTCGGCGGCATGATCATCTTGTCGACCTGAGTGGGTTTGGCGTCGCTGCCGAGCATGCGCGGGACCGAATGGCCATAGATGTCGGCGTCGAGCACGCCGACCGAGAGTCCGCGTTCGGCCAGCGCACACGCAAGGTTCACCGTCACCGACGATTTGCCGACGCCGCCCTTTCCCGACGCCACCGCGTAGACGCGGGTCAGCGATCCCGGCTGCGCGAAGGGGATGACCGGCTCGGCGGAGTCGCCGCGCAACTTCTTGCGCAGTTCGGTTCGCTGCTCGTCGTCCATCACGTCGAGGTCCACTCGTACCGCGCCCACTCCCGGCACGTCGGAGACGGCGGTCTCGACGCGTCCGGTGATCTCGGTGCGCATCGGGCAACCCGAGACGGTCAGATACACCGCGACATCGACGCTGCCGTCATCGTTGACGGTCACCGACTTCAGCATTCCGAGATCGGTGATGGGTTTGCCGATCTCGGGATCCCGGACCTTCGTCAGGGCCGCGCGGACCGCCGATTCGCTGGGTGTCACTCCTGTAGTCATCACCGACCAGCTTAGCCGTCGGTGAGGACCCGCCGATCAGCGCGCCGGAGTGGTCTGCGGGGTGTTCCGCGGCGCCGGTGCCGGAGCGGGCTGACCAGGCAGGGTGATCCCGGGTGGCAGGCAGATCATGCCGAGACATTGCTGACTTGGTGTGGTGCCCGACGGGGCCTGGGAGCCCGAAGACGGTGCACCGCTCGCCGGCGGTGTCGACGGCCGTGATGACGAACTCGACGACGAACTCGGTGGACGCCGCATCTCGGGTATCGGGTTGGTCGGCATGACGCCCGTGGCGTACGCCGCCGCCCAGGCCAGCACGTTCTGCGCGTACTCGAGCGAGTGGTTGTAGCGCATCACCGCGGCGACCTTGTTCTTGTCGGACATGATGTCGGAGACGCCCGCGCACAGGTAACGCCCCGCGGAGTAGGTGGCGTCGAAGATGTTGTTGGGATCAGCTTTGCCGTCGCCGTTGGCGTCGGTGCCCCATGCCGCCCAGGTGCTGGGGATGAATTGCATCGGGCCCAGTGCGCGGGCGTGCGATCCGTCGGTGTTCCTGATCACCTCGTTGCCTGCCAGCGACCCGTCGAGCGCCGGTCCTTCGATGGGGTTGATCGTGGTCCCGTACTGGTCGACTGAACCGTTGTCGGCGTGGTTGGACTCGATCCGCCCGATCCCGGCGAGGAGAAACCACGGCAACTTGCAGGCGGGGTTCTCCGAGGCCACCCGGTCCGCGGCGAGTTTGTAGGCCTGCAACACCACGCCGGGGATGCCGAGCGGCCCCGACGGCAATCCGGCGGACAGCCGGAACTGCGGTGAGGCCGGCGGGGCAGTGGTCCGGGCGGGTGGCGGCGCGAAGCCGAGCAACGACACGGGCTGGGCTGCGGCGATACCCGCGATGTTCACCGGGGCGTCGGCGGCGACCGGCAGCCCGCCGCCGTCATGGGCGCTCGAGGTCGCGGCGCCGAGAACCATCACGCCGACGAGCGCGCTACCTGCGCCCAGCGAGATCGCCCGACGCGAAAGGACCGAGCCGCGGTGCGGGCCCCGAGACCGGTGAAAGGGATGCGGAATCCTCATCGCCGACCCCGATCGCCGGATCTGGTCGTGTCACCTGTCGTCGCCGAATCGACCAGGTCCCCATACGCCGTTGCCAGCCTCGTCACGTCGTCCACTCCGTTGTCGACTTCACACCACTGCCCCCGAGGAGCGTCGCGATCGATGACGGCTGTGGTGACGAGTCGTTCCATCGACCTGCAATGTGGTCCACCATACATATGGGTCGGATGTCCAAGATTGCGAACCCCAGGATTGCTCGGGTACCGAGTCATCTTTCTCCGACCGTCCGACCGTCCGACCGTCTCCGGGTGAAGTCGGTCCGTGGGTTTGATCGGCCGAGCCGGTTCTCGTCGTTACGCCGGTTGTCACCGGCAGCGGGGCGACGGGCCGATCACGACCCGGGGCGACCGGGGCTGCCACGGCGCGCGCGGGGCTCGGCGGGCTGGTCGAGCTCGCGGTCGGCGAGCCGGTCGACGAGGTCGTCGAGCAGATCGTCGAGTTCTTTGCGCAGGTAGTCGCGGGTCACCGTGTCGCCGACGGCCAGTCGGACCGCGGCCAGTTCGCGTGTGAGGAACTCGGTGTCGGACTTGGTCTGCGCGGCCCGCATCCGGTCCTCTTCGAGCGAGACCTTGTCGCGGTTCTCCTGTCGGTTCTGGGCAAGCAGGATCAGCGGCGCGGCATAGGCGGCCTGCGTCGAGAAGGCCAAATTGAGCAGGATGAAGGGATACGGGTCCCAGCGGATTGCCACCGCGAACAAATTGAGCCCGATCCAGACGATGACGATGACGGTCTGGATCGCCAGATAGCGCCCGGTGCCCAAGAAGCGGGCGACGCGTTCGCTGTAGACGCCGACGACGTCGGAGTCGAGGTTGAAGGCCGGGCGACGATGCTCGCGCGGCGTGTCGAGCCGGCGGCCCCGCGGTTCGCTCACGAGGTCACCTCGTCGGCCGGCTCGGTCTCGCGCCAGTCACGCGGCAGCAGCTGGTCGAGGAGGTCGTCGACGCTGACCGCACCGAGTAGGTGCTGCTGATCGTCGACCACGGGTCCGCACACCAGGTTGTACGTCGCGAAGTATCGGGTGACGGTATTCAGCGAGTCCTCCGGTTGCAGATGCGCCAGGTCGGCATCGAGGATGCCGCCGACGATGTTGGCTGGTGGTTCCCGCAGCAACGCCTGTATATGCACGCAGCCCAAATACTTCCCGGTCGGGGTCGAGGTGGGCGGCCGGACGACGAACACGATGCTCGCGGCGGCCGCGTTCACATCGGGGTTGCGTATGCGCGCAAGTGCCTCGGCGACCGTGGTCGCCGCGGTGACGATGATCGGTTTGGTGGTCATCAGACCGCCTGCGGTGTCCGGGGAGTGGGTGAGCAGCCGCCGCACGGGCTCGGATTCCTCGGGATCCATCCGGACCAGAAACGATTCGGCCTCGAGGTCGGACAGTTCGCCGAGTAGGTCGGCGACGTCGTCGGGATCCATTGCCTCGAGGACGTCGACGGCCCGGTCGAGCTCCAGATGTCCCAGCAAGTCCTTCTGATCGTCGGGCGGCAGCTCCTGCAAGACGTCGGCCAGCCGTTCGTCGTCGAGTGCCGCGGCGATCTCGTCCCGGCGCTTGGTCGGCAACTCCCGCAACGCGTTGGCGACGTCGGCGGCGCGCATGCCCTCGAACTGCAACAGGGCCTGGGCGACACCCTGGCCGGGCAGATTCAAACTGCTCTGGGTCATGCCGTGCACGTTGGCCCATTCCACGACGTGGGTCTCGCCGCGCCGCAGTCCGCGCCGGCCGGCGCGCACGGCGACACGCGACACCACCCAGTCCCGGGTGCGGGTGCGCTCGATGCCGAGATCGACGACGGTCACGTCGTGGTCGGCGAGATCGGGCAGATCCGGGTCGATGACGCGGACCCGCGTTTCGAGGATCTGTCCGATCGCCAGCGCCTCGCCCGGCCGCAGGTGCAGCCGACGCAGGCTCACCGTTCCGGTGTTGAGCGTCACCGCATTCGGCTCGATCGAGGTCACGCGCAGCATCGGCACAAAAATGCGGCGTCGGGTCGTCAGCTCGACCGCCAGACCGAGGGCACGCGGTTGCTGGCCGGGTAATCGGACAGAGATCACCGCGTCACGTACACGCCCGATCGATTCGCCGTCCGGACCGAGCACCACCAATCCGACTAACCTGGCCACGAACACCTTGCTCACCGCCGACATGGGAGTAAGGGTAATTGCATCGCACCCCGGGACGTGCGCATGCCCGGTGGCGGGTCGAGACGCCGCCGCCGGCTGCGGACGCGCCGAACCGCAAGGAGTGAGAAATGACCAATCCGATCCAGCCGTCGCGGCGGACCCCGGGACTGCCCACACCGCCTCAGGGCTGGCCGATCGGCTCGTATTCGACATATGCCGAGGCGCAACGCGCGGTCGACCATCTCTCCGACGAACATTTCACCGTCGAGGACGTGACGATCGTCGGTGTCGACCTGATGCAGGTCGAGCGCGTCATCGGACGACTCACCTGGGGCAAGGTCGTCGGCGGTGGCGTCGTGTCCGGTGCGTGGCTCGGCCTGTTCTTCGGGTTGCTGGTGTCTCTGGTCGTCACGGGCAGTCCGCTGGTGCCGATCCTGTTCGGTCTGGTCGGCGGCATCATCTTCGGGTTGATCTCGGCGACGATCCCGTATGCCGCGACCCGCGGACAGCGTGACTTCGCCTCGACCATGCAACTCGTCGCCGGACGCTACGACGTGCTCTGCGATCCGAAGAGTGCCGAGAAGGCCCGCGACATGCTGGCGCGCCTCAATCCCTGATGGACGGGCCGTGTTCGGGTTCCCGCCGCTGAGAGGCCTTCACCGATCGCGAGCGGTCCCCGTTCTGGCACGGCCGAACACTTTGTGTTGATCGTCACATATCCGGCGCGATAGCGTAACCTCCAGAGTCGACGGTGACGCGAGACACATATCGCGCCGCCGCGCCGGGGACATCGAGGAGGCTGCGTGCGGCGGAGGATGGGCGGGGTGAGACGTGACCCCGGAGAGGGGACGCGAAATCGGAAGGCATCATTGGGTATACGCGGCAAGGCGGTCATCGTCGCGGCCGCATTCGCCGCGATGCTGCCGATCGTGACCGCGTGCGGTTCCGGTTACCAAGAAGGCGTGCTGAACCTGTATCCGCCTGCCGATGGCGCGGATTCGGTCAAGATCCAGGCCGATCGGTGCTCGCAGGAGTCCGGTGGCCAGTATCGGATCGTCACCACACCCTTGCCGAAGGCCGCCGACGACCAGCGACTCCAGTTGGCGCGGCGGCTCGCGGGCAACGACCACGGTCTGGACCTCATGGGCATGGACGTGGTGTGGACCGCCGAATTCGCCGATGCCGGTTGGCTCGTGCCGGTTCCGCAGGACCAGGTCGGTCAGGTCACCGCCGCCACCTTGGGCGGTCCGCTCGAAACCGCATTGTGGCGCACGCCCACCGACGATCACCAGCGTCTTTACGCCATGCCGATCTGGACCAACACCCAGTTGCTCTGGTACCGCAAGGATGCCGTGCACGACCTCGGTCAGCGCGGTGCGGCCACGACCTGGCAGGGCATGATCGCCGAGGCGGTCAAGAGTGGCGCCCGCGGCGGACCCACCCAGATCATGGTGCAGGGACGCCAATACGAGGGTCTGATGGTGTGGTTCAACTCGTTGCTCGCCAGCGCCGGGGGTCAGGTCGTCGATCCACAGGACCCGGGCAAGGTCACCCTCAACGACACTCCCGCACACCGCGCCGCGACCGTGAAGGCATTGCAGGTCATGAAAGCGGTGGCCACCGCGCCCGGCCACGACCCGTCGCTGAGCAACTCCGACGAGTCCGCCTCGCGGCTCGGCATGGAGAGTGGCAGTGCGCTCTATGAGGTCAACTGGCCCTTCGTGTTCAGCGGTATCCGGGAGAACGCGGCGGCCGGTTCGGTGCCGTTCCTGCCGGATATGACCCGACACAACGACTTCCTCACCAACCTGGCCGATCCGCCGACGCCCGACCAGCTCAAGGAGCTGGTGCCGATCAATGACGAGATCCGGCAGAAGTTCGATTTTGCGCCGTATCCCGGTGTGGGAGACGGGCTCCGGCCGCGGAGCACGCTCGGTGGCCTGAACATCGCCGTCGCGAGCACCTCGCAGCAGCGTGACCTCGCCTTCAAGGCGGCGCTCTGCCTGACCAGTGAGCAGGCGCAGAAGTTCTATTCCATCAATGCCGGTACGCCGCCGGTCAATCGGGCGCTCTACGACGACCCGGAATTCCGGGCAACCTATCCGATGGGTGATCTGATCAAGCGGCAGCTCGAGGCCGACAACGCCGCGCTGCGGCCGAAGTCGCCTGACTACCAGGCGATCTCGACACTGCTCCAGGCGAAGCTGTCGCCGGTCGGGGCGTGGGATCCGGCGGTGCTCGTCGACCAGCTCGCCGACGCGGTCAACAAGGCGATCAACGGGGAGGGGCTCATCCCATGACCACCGGTGACGAGGAGAACGAGAACACGCGTCACGGCCGCCACGCGTTGCCCGAGGGTGAGCAGCAGCCGGGCCCCGCGGAGCCCGGCCTGGATGTGACGTCCCCGCAGACCTTCGGTCCCGCGGTGCATTCGCCGGTGTGGCAGCCCCCGGCGCAGTCGGTGTCAGGACAGTCTCCGTCGGGGCAACCGCCGGCGGAGGTGCCGGCACCGGCGGCCTCGCCCCAATCGGCGGGCGCGGGAGCGGTGACCGCGGTGGCCGATCGTCCGGCGCAACCGGCACCCAAGCCGGCCGCGAAACTCAGCGAGGGCCGAAAAGCCGAGCGGCGACTGGCCTTCTGGCTGGTGTTGCCCGCGGTGGTGATGATGGCCGTCGTCACCGGCTATCCGATCATCTATGCCGTCTGGCTGTCGCTGAACAAGTCGAGCCTCTCGGCACCGGGTCAGCGTGAGTTCGTCTGGTTCTCCAACTATGGGACGGTGCTGTCCGACAGCTACTGGTGGACGGCACTCGGTGTCACCGTGGGAATCACCGTCGTGTCGGTGATCATCGAGTTGGTGCTCGGCATGGCCATCGCCCTGGTGATGCACCGAACTCTCTTCGGGCGCGGCACCATTCGAACCCTGGTACTGATCCCATATGGCATCGTGACCGTGGCGGCGGCGTTCTCCTGGTATTACGCGTGGACGCCGGGCACCGGATATCTGGCCAATCTGTTACCCGACGGCAGTGCGCCGCTCACCGAGCAGTGGCCGTCGCTGGGAATCATCGTCCTCGCCGAGGTGTGGAAGACCACGCCGTTCATGGCGCTGTTGCTGCTCGCCGGTCTCGCCCTCGTGCCCGACGATCTGCTCAAGGCCGCGCAGGTCGACGGCGCCGGCCCGTGGACTCGCCTGTGGCGCATCATCTTGCCGCTCATGAAGCCGGCCATTCTGGTGGCGCTGCTGTTCCGCACACTCGATGCGTTCCGCGTCTTCGACAACATCTACGTCCTCACGCGCGGCTCGAACACCACCTACTCGGTCTCGATGCTCGGCTACGACAATCTGTTCAAGGCGTTCAATCTGGGTGTGGGATCGGCGATTTCGATCTTGATATTCATCTGCGTGGCGATCATCGCGTTCGTGTTCATCAAGGGATTCGGCACCGCGGCGCCGGGTTCCGACAGCGAGGGGAGGTAGGTCGCGGTGAGAACCGGAGCCAAACCGAAATTCTGGTGGGCCATCGCCAACATCTTGGTGGTCCTGTACGCGGTCATTCCGCTGTTGTGGATCCTCAGCCTGTCGTTCAAGCCGGCCTCGAGCGTGACCGACGGCAACTTCATCCCGCGTGAGTGGACCTGGGACAACTACTCCTCCATCTTCTCCACGAGCGCATTCACCAGTGCATTGATCAACTCGATCGGGATCGGCCTCATCACGACCGTGATCGCGGTGGTGCTCGGCACGATGGCGGCCTATGCCGTTGCCCGCCTGGAATTCCCGGGTAAGCGACTGCTCGTCGGGGCGGCCCTGCTGATCGCGATGTTCCCGCAGATCTCGCTGGTGACGCCGCTGTTCAACATCGAGCGAAAAGTGGGGCTGTTCGACACGTGGCCGGGTCTGATCCTGCCGTACATCACCTTTGCGCTGCCGTTGGCGATCTACACCCTCTCGGCGTTCTTCCGGGAGATCCCGTGGGAGCTCGAGAAGGCCGCCAAGATGGACGGCGCGACCCCGTGGCAGGCGTTCCGCCGGGTGATCGCGCCGCTGGCCGCGCCGGGTGTGGTGACCGCGGCGATCCTGGTGTTCATCTTCGCGTGGAACGACCTGCTGCTGGCGTTGTCGCTGACCTCAACCGAACGGGCCATCACCGCGCCGGTGGCAATCGCGAACTTCACGGGCAGTTCGCAATTCGAGGAGCCCACGGGTTCCATCGCCGCCGCCGCCGTCGTGATCACCATTCCGATCATCATCTTCGTACTCTTCTTCCAACGTCGAATCGTGGCCGGCTTGACCTCCGGCGCGGTGAAGGGGTAAGCCATGGCAGAGATCGTCCTCGACAACATCACCAAGCGGTATCCCGACGGTTCGGTCGCGGTACACGGGGTGAGTGTCGACATCGCCGATGGCGAGTTCATCATCCTCGTCGGCCCGTCCGGCTGCGGAAAGTCCACCACGCTCAACATGATCGCCGGACTCGAGGACATCACCGACGGTGAACTGCGCATCGGCGGGGAGCGCGTCAACGAGCGCGCACCCAAGGATCGCGATATCGCGATGGTGTTCCAGAGTTACGCCCTCTATCCGCACATGTCGGTACGGGAGAACATCGCCTTCCCGCTCACCCTGGCGAAGCTGTCGAAGAGCGAGATCGCCACGAAAGTCGACGAGGCAGCCAAGATCCTCGACCTCGGCGCCTACCTCGACCGTAAACCCGCCAATCTCTCCGGCGGTCAGCGTCAGCGGGTGGCGATGGGGCGTGCAATCGTGCGCTCGCCCAAGGCATTTCTGATGGACGAGCCGCTCAGTAACCTCGATGCCAAGTTGCGTGTGCAGATGCGGGCCGAGATCTCCAGGCTGCAACAACGACTGGGTACCACCACCGTCTACGTCACCCACGATCAGACCGAGGCGATGACGCTCGGCGACCGGGTCGTCGTCATGCGTTCGGGTTATGTGCAACAGGTCGGCTCCCCGCAGGAGCTCTACAACAATCCGGAGAACGTCTTCGTCGCCGGATTCATCGGCTCCCCGGCGATGAATTTTCTGCCCGGCCGGCTCGGCAGCGACGGCATCTCGACACCGGTCGGGACGATCGGCCTGCACGACCAGCGTGCGGTGACCGCCGCGGCGGGACAGGTCCACAGCAACGGTGAGGTGCTCGTCGGCATCCGTCCCGAACACCTCGAGGATGCCACCCTCATCGATTCCGAAACCCTCTCGCGCGGTATGAAGTTCACCGTCGGAATCGATGTCCTGGAATCGATGGGTTCCGACAACTACGCCTACTTCCGGATCGATTCGCAGGCCTCGGCCAACGACGCGCTGGCCGAGCTGTCGGCGGATTCGGGTGCGACTCTCGGCGGTGGTGAGATGATCGCCCGGCTGTCACCGGAATCGCAGGTACGCCGTGGATCGAGCGCCGAGTTGTTCTTCGACCCGGCGAAGATCTCCGTCTTCGACCAGCAGTCCGGGGCCAGTCTGCGCGGAACCGATCGGCCTGCGGCTGCCGCCGGGGTGCCCGTGACGAGCTGAGGCGCCTGCGCACTCTCAGCGGCGTCGCCGATGAGGTTGATCGCGGAGTTCGTCGATGATGGTGTCATCCCAGATGTGCTTGCGCACCAGCCGATATCGTTCGCCGGCAAGCCATAGGTAGAGTTCGGCATCGCTGTCGAGGTCGGGCCGGACGTCGGCGCGGCGTGCCATGCGGATCACCGGGAGGAACTCCTCGCCGAACCAGCGGCGAGCCACATCGATACGTCCGAGGAACTCGCCGATCTCCTGACTGAGCCGAAAACCCCAGGCCTCCACCGCCTCGGCGAGTTCGGCATAGTCGAAGGGGTCGGCGAAGCGGATCGTGTCGGCCTGTGCGCCCGACAGTGGTACCCGGGCGAGGAACAGCCTGCGGTGATCCTTGAGGATCAGATCGGCGGGGATGTTGATGCCCTCCGGTGAGATCCGCGTGTGGATCTCGGTGACATAGGCGTCGATCGTGTCGAGGTGACGCGCGATCGCGATCGATATCCGATGGTGGCCGTCGATGACGAAATGCATCGACCCGATGCGGTAGAGCCGAACCGGCGGCATCGACTCACCGCGCCGCTGTGCGGCCGCCAAGCGCTGCCACCGGCTGCGGATCCGCGGAGACGTCGGGCGGAAGTAGCGGTCGAAATCCTTGGTGCGGTCCACACTTCCGACGATCGAGGCCACCTCGACGGTCTGCAGGCCCAGAAAGGTCTCGCCGGTGCGCCCGAGCGCGGCCACCACCTCGTCGAACGGCAGGATGGTGTTGACGTCGGCCGGCTGGCGCGTGAACCACTGCGTCAGCCGGGCCAGCTCGGCGCGGCGACGCATCCGCGCGAAGTCGGCGTCGGCATCGGCGTCGGGGAATCCGGTGTCACGAGCCATGTCTGCGCCTCACGATCGCGAAATCGCCGGTGGTGGTGTCGAAGTCGAATTGACAATAGCCGACCACGTTCATCGAGACGGTGCCCTCGCCGATGATGAGGTCGCGTGGATGTGCGCCGTACGGATGGATGTGTCCGTGCACCATGATGTTCGGCTGCAGCCGCGCGACCAACCGGTGATAGCAGGCGAACCCCCGGTGTGGGCGATCGTCGGCGTCGCCGACCCCGCGGGCCGGGGAATGGGTGAGCAGTATGTGGGGCCGCGGCTGCCCCAGGCCGCGGCGCGCGCGCAAGGCCCACGATCGCATCCGCTGCTGGGTTTCGGTGTACTGATTGGCGCCACCGTTGTAGCGGATGCTGCCGCCGAGTCCGCTGATGCGCACCCCGGCCACCGTCACGGTCCGGCCGTCGGCGTTGACCGCTCCCTGGGGGCCGGGATCGGGACTGGGCAGCCCGGCGCGCGTCCAGCCGGCCCGGCTGCGACGGTAACCGCGCAGCTCACGGTCGTGGTTGCCGGGTACGAACACGCACGGTGCGTCACACAGCCCGGCGAGTACCTCCAGATAGTCGAACGGCAGGTCACCGGCACCGAGGATGAGGTCCGGCTTGGCTTCGAGGCCCACCCCGAAGGTGAGCGAGTCCACCACCTCGTCGGCCACCGCCAGGATGCTCACCACACCCTCACGGTAGGCCACCGGCCGGCGGCGGGTGTTCGGGTGACTCAGAAGGCGGCGTGCGCAGCGCCGATGCCCGGATCGATCCGGACCGGGCCGTCCTTGCTCGGGGCCACCGGGAAATCGAAGATGGCCGTCGGAATATACACCGTCGCACACGAATTGGGGATGTCGACGACCCCCGACAGCCGGCCCTCGATGGGAGCCGAGCCGAGCAACAGATAGGCCTGCTCAGGGCTGTAGCCGAAATTCGTCAGGTAGTCGATGGCATGGAGGCAGGCGCGCTGATACGACAGGTCGGAGTCGAGATAACGCTGCTCTCCGTCGAGGGTGACCGAGGTGCCGGAGAAGGCGATCCATTCCGAATAGCGGGGCTCGACGTTGCCGGGCATGAAGATCGCGTTCTCGTGTACGCCATAGGTCGCCATGCCGCCCTTGATGAGGTCGACGTGCAGATCGAGGAATCCACCCATCTCGATGGCGCCGCAGAAGGTGATCTCGCCGTCACCCTGCGAGAAATGCAGATCGCCGAAGGAAAGGTTCGCGCCGGGTACGAACACCGGATAGAAGATGCGCGTGCCCTTGCTGAGGTTCTTGATGTCCTGGTTGCCACCGTTCTCCCGAGGGGGAGCGGTGCGCGCCGCCTCGGCGGCGACGCGGGTGAACTCGTCGCCGGCCAGCGCACCGAGGATCGCGCCGTCGGGCTCGGGCGGCAACGCGAGCGGTGGCACGCGCTCCGGGTCGGTGGCGATCAGTGCGGCCTCCCGGGCGTTCCACCTGCCGAGCAATCCCGTCGACGGCGCGGTGCCCATCAGGCCCGGATGCACGATGCCGGTGTACTTCACGTGGGGCACATGCCGACTCGTCGCCGACTGGCCGGAAAAATCCCAGATGGCCTTGTATGCGTCGGGGAACTGTTCGGTCAGGAAGCCGCCGCCGTTGAGCTTGGCGAAGATCCCGGTGTAGCCCCAGCCCTGGCCGGCCAGTGGCCCGGAGTCCTCCTGGGGGATGGGTCCGACATCGAGAATGTCGACGATCAGCAGATCACCCGGCTCGGCGCCCTCGATCGCAAACGGACCCGACAGCGTGTGCACATTGTTGAGCGGGGCGTTGAGGATGTCGTCGGCGGAGTCGTCGTTGTGGATCGCACCGTCGAACCATTCGCGGCAATGCGCGCGAAAGGTGTCACCCGGTTTGACCGTCACCGCCGGTGGGATGTCGGGGTGCCAGCGATTGTGTCCGACGATCGGCTGATCGGTGAACGACTTCGACGAATCCAGCGGAAAGATCAACTCGGGCATTGTGCCTCCACACCGTATGGGCGATTCGATACTCATCGAGATGCTGATGCGACCATGTGTCCGGTGACGTTACCGCGCGCAACCCGCCCGCGCCCTGCGAAAGGCGGCGGGGGCCCGGTGCGGGGTGCGCCGATGTCTTACCCTCGAGACGTGCCCACCTATGTCTTCCGGTGTGCCGGTGAGTGCGCCGACATCGAGCAGAGTCATCCGATGACCGACATCCCCGAGGCGGTGATCTGCCCCGACTGCGGTGCCACCGCGCGTCGTACGATTGCGGCACCGCGACTGGGCGCCGGGCGGTCGGTGGCGATGCGTCTGGCCGATGCCACCCGGGCCACCGCCGAGCGTCCCGCGGTGGTCACCTCCGTTCCCGGGTCGCCGGGCACACCGACCCCGGTGTCCAGAAATCCGCTGCACCAACGTCTTCCGCGTCCGTGATCGATCCCGGCCGGTGCTGACGTGCGCCCGAGCGAGACGCCGGGGTCGTGCGGACGATACCGTCGACAACCGTGAGCCAGTCCATCACCGACAACATCAACGGGTATCTCGTCGAGACGCTCGGGTCTCAACCGCAGCGTGCCTCGGTGACCTTCCTCGGCGTCGAGCCCATCGAGGTGGCCCGATTCGTCGTCGGCGCCGAGGTCCTCTACGTGACCCTCGGCTGCGCGCGGCATCCGATGGCCGATCCCGCCGACCTCAACCCGGACCCGGTACGTGGGCCACGCGCCGAACTGGTGATCCGCATGCACGCCGCGTCGCCGCTGCCCGGCCTGCACCGGCGGCTGGCAGCCCTGGCCGCCGCACCGGCCGTCGAAGGTCTGGTACTGACTGCCGATGCACTGCTCGACCTCGGTGAACCCCTATGGGATGGAGCGCCTTTCACCGCGGTGATGATCGTCGACGACGAACTCGGCAGCGTGGCGCTGCCCGATCCGATGGAACCGGCGAGATTCCTGCGAGCGATCCCGATCACCGCCAACGAGGCCGCGTGGTTACGCCTCAAGGGCGTCGACGCATTGCGTGAGGCGTGGAATGAAGCCGGCATCGACCTCGCCGACCCGGACCGGTCGCCGGCGACGATGTGATCGCCGCGCCACGGGCAGTGGCGTGTCAGAGCCAGTGGTGGCGGCGCAGCACGAGCCACAGACCGCCGCACACGATCACCAGAAACAGGCACACCACACCGAAGCCCTGCGCGTCGTGCATGGCGGGCAGGACGTCGAAGTTCATTCCGTAGAGCCCGGCGACCATGGTCGGGATGGCTCCGATCGCGACCCATGCGGAGATCTTGCGCATGTCGCTGTTCTGCTGGATGCCGACCTTCGCCGCTGCGGCGTCGAGCAGCGACGACAGCACCTCGTCGTACTCCACGACCCGGTCGATGACGGTGGTCAGGTGATCGGCCACATCGCGCAGGTAACGCCGGACCTCCTTGGGGACCAGCGGATTGTTTGCGGTCAGCCGCGACAGCGGGGTGGCCAGCGGAGTGACGGCGCGGCGCAACTCGAGGACTTCGCGCTTGAGGAGGTAGACCGGCTCAATCCCGAGCCACCGTTGCTTGTTGCCGAATACGGTTCCCTCGACGGCGAGGACATCGGTCTCCATCCGTTCGCTCACCACGAGATAGCTGTCGACGACGAGGTCGGCGATGGCGTGCATGACCGCCGTCGGCCCGAGCGCGAGACGTTCCGGACGCGACTCGAGCCGCCGGCGCAGGCCCGACAGATGGGTGTGATCGCCGTGCCGGACGGTGATGACGAAGTCGGGCCCGGTGAAGATCATGATCTCGCCGCTCTCGACGACCTCGCTGGCCTTCTCGATCGACTCGTGCTCGACGTATTTCACGGTGCGCAGCACCAGGAACTGGGTGTCGTCGTAGATCTCGAGTTTCGGCCGTTGATGGGCGTGCACGGCGTCCTCGACGACGAGTTCGTGGAGCCCGAACACCTCGGCGACACCGGTCATCTGCTCGTCGTCGGGAGCGTGCAGGCCCAGCCACACGAACCCTTCCCCGCTGCCGCGTACCTGCTCGAGGGCCTCGGCATACCCGATACGTCCGGGCTGTCGATGCCCTTCGATGTACACCGCGCAATCGACGACGGCACGTGCGATCGGCACCGGTATCCGGGGCAGCGGTGGGCGCTCACGCCGACCGGTGGTGAATCCGAGGCTGGGCCGCAGGTGGGGCATCGATGGCACGGTTGGGATGCTACGCGTCGGACTGTGCAGGCGGGTCGCCACGACCGATGGGCGCGCAGAGCGTGGCAGTCGGTCCGAAACATGTCGCACGATACGGTGAGTGCCGTGCGACATCGAGTGACGGGCGGTACGGCCGCGACCTTCGTGGCGGCGTTGATGCTGCTGCTCGCGGTACTCACCGGATGCGCGAGCGATGACAACGGCGATGTCGGCCGGCCGCTGGTCATGGGCGCGTCGGGCACACCGGAGTCGCTGGTGATGGCACAGATCTACGCCGGTGCGTTGCGCGGTGCCGGCGCCGACGTGTCGCCGGACCCGCGCATCGGCGACGACGGCGCACTGCTTGATGCGATGAGCCGCTCCGAGGTCGACCTCTTCCCGGCGTTCACCGGCCGGCTGCTCGCCGAACTGGCACCGGCATCGGCTGCCACCCCCGACTCCGGTAACGCGGCCGGAGACGGACCCGCCGCGGCCGATCCCAATGCCGACGCCCGATATGTGGCTCTCAATCGCTCGTTGCCAGAAGGTGTTTCGGTCGGTGATGCGACGCCGGTGAGCGTCACGCCGCAGTTGTTCGTGAGTAATGCCACCGCGGCGGCGGCCGGGGTGAGTGACCTGTCGGGGTGCGCGCGGCTGCCCGCCGGGCTGCTCGTCGTCACCACCGACGAGCCTGACGCCCGGACGCTGCATGCATTCGCCGATGCCGGCTGCCGGTTGGGGCCGGTGGCACGCGTGGGTGACGCGCGCACGGTGCTCGAGCGCGTGGCGGCGGGCAACGCGCTCGGCTTGTTGACGCCGTTACAGATCGCCGGTGACACCGCATCGGGCCCGGCCGGGCAGGTCGAGGCGCTGTCGGCGCCGTCGGGTTCCCAGGGTGCGGCGGCCGGTCCACCGGCAGAGGTGCTCGTGCCGGTGTATCGCACCGCCGCGCTGACCCGTGACCAGGTGAAGGCGATCAACCGGGTGGCCGGCGAGATCACGACCGCCGACCTCGCCACCCTCGCCGGAAGGGTCCGGGCCGGGTCGAATCCGGCCGGCCTGGCGGTCGACTGGCTCAACGAACACGGGATCTAGCGACCGGGGGATCTGGCGACGGGGAATCTGGCGACCAGGTGCTTTATTGACCCCGGGCGCGGCGGTCCGCCGACCGCAGGCGGATCGAGCCGAGCATCGTCCGCCCCGGTGGGCTGGTGCAGTTGTCTTCGCCGGTCGTGCGCAGCTCGACGAACGCAGGCAAGCGGCGTAGGTGCGTCGCCAGGTTCTCGCGCAAGGTGATCGACGCGGCGGCACATCCATGACACTGACCGCGCAGGGCCACGGTCACCACACCGCCGGTCACGTCGACCAATTCGACGCGCCCGCCGTGCGCCGCGGTGTACAGACCGAATTCGCCGGCCAGCACCTCGCGAACACCCGCCTCGAGTTCCCGGTCCCCGCCGCGGCGCACCGCGGCGATGGCGGCCGGCACGTCCGGGCCGCCGTCGGGCTCGGTCACACCCGGCTCGGGCCACCCGCCGGGCTGCGACAGCGCCTCGAACAATGCCGCGCGTACCCGGGCACCGCTGGTCCGTGCCGTGTGGCCGGCGGCGAACGTGGTCTCGATGGCGCCCGGCGCAACGTGCACCGACCGCAGGGTCGCGGAACCGACGAGGTCGGCCACCGCAGGCGGGAACCCGACGTCGGCGGGGTCACCGGCCACGAGGGTGGCCTCGGTGCGGATGAGGCCCGGACCGACGCGCCAGCGGATCACGTCGGGATGGTCGCGATCGAGCGGTGCGGGCAGCAGCATGATGGTCATGGCGTTCACCCGGTGATCGCGGCGGTGATCTGGTATCCCAGGAAGCCGGCCACCCATGCCAGGACGAACATGTAGGTCCACGCGATCAGCGGCCAGCGCCACGAGTTGGTCTCGCGCCGGATCGTGCCCACAGTCGACATGCATTGCAGCGCATAGACGAAGAACAGCAGCAGCGCCACAACTGTCGGCGGGCCGAACAGTGGGCGTCCCTCGTGTGGCCCGTCGGTGTAGGTCATCCCCGCCAGCGCCGCCGAGGGATCGTCGGCATCCTGGGCCGCGCCGATCTGCCCGAGCGTCGACACCACCACTTCCCGTGCCGAGAACGATCCGAGAATGCCGATGTCGATGCGCCAGTCGAAGCCGAGGGGCGCGAAGACCGGCTCGACGGCCTTGCCGATCGACGCCGCGAAGCTGTTGTCCATCACGTAGGAGCGAGCCTGCGCGTCCGCGGTGGTGGCGGCGTCGTCGGGGCTCGCGCCGTGCGCGACGGCCACCGCGGTCGCGTCCTGCCGGACCTTCTCGGCCTGTGCGGTGTGCGCGGGCAGCGACAGCAGAATCCACAGCACGATCGAGGTGAGCAGGATGATCTTGCCGACCTTGCGCAGGAACGTCCTGGTGGAGTCCCACATCATCAGGGCCACCGATTTCACCGCGGGCAGCCGGTAGGGCGGCATCTCCATGTAGAAGGGCATGAGCCCGCTGCGCAGTGGGCGGCTGCGCTTGAAGACCGCAGCGGCGGCCATCGCCGAGACCCCGCCGAGTACGTACAGCGCGAACATCGCCGCACCCTGGGCGTGGATCGGGCCGAAACGTGCATCCGACGGGATGAGCAGCCCGGTCAGCAGCACGAACACCGGCAGTCGCGCCGAGCACGTCACCAGCGGTGCCGACATCGCGACCGCGATGCGATCCTTCGACGACGGGAGGGTGCGCGCGGCCATGATTCCCGGCACCGCGCAGGCGAACGACGACAGCATCGCCACGAAGGCACGTCCCTCCAGACCGGCGCGGCTCATCACCCGGTCGGTGAGGAACGCCGCGCGCGACATGTAGCCGACGTTCTCCATGAGGGCGATCAACAGGAACATCAACACGATCTGCGGCACGAACACGAGCACGCCGCCGACCCCACCGATCAGCGCCGTCGACAAGAAGTCGCCGAGAATCGGCTGGGTCACATGGTCGCCGACCACGGTTCCGAGCCACCCGAAGAATGCCTCGATCCAGTCCTGGAACGGGGCGGCGACGGTGAACACCACCTGGAAGAACACGAACATGACGGCCAGGAACGCGAGCGTGCCGAAGACCGGATGCAGCAGTACCCGGTCGACCCGCGACGTCGCCGAGTGTGCGCGCGGCGGCTGATAGTCCGCCATCGCGAGCACCGAGGCGGCCCAATCGGCGAGCATCGGTCCCGAATCGGTGGGCGGGTTCACGGCCGGACGACTCCACGAATCCGGATCGCCGAGCAGGGTGCGCACGGGTTCGAGGGTCGACTTCTTGGTTCCGACGACCGCCCGCACCGGCACGCCGAGCGCGTCGCCGAGGCCGCTCGGGTCGATCCGCCCGCCCCGGTGTTCCATCTCGTCGGTCATCGTCAGCACGATCGCCACCGGGATGTCGAGATTCAGCGTTTCGGCGACCAGGGTCAGTGAGCGTTGTAGCACGGTCGAATCGACGACGACGATCACCGCGTCCGGTGGGAGGGCACCGTCGAGGTCGCCGGCGAGCAGATCGGCCACGACCCGTTCGTCGGGGGAGATCGGGTCCAGGCTGTACGCGCCCGGCAGATCCTCCAGATTGATCATCGCGGTCGTCGTGGCCGTGCCGACGCCCCGGCCCTCGGCATGAGTGGAGTGTTCGGGTACGTGGACCCGGCAGCGGCCGACCGACCGGGACAGGGTGACGCCGGGATAGTTGGCGGTCTTGAGGCGCAGCCCGGTCAGCCCGTTGAACACCGAGGTCTTGCCGGCGTTCGGGCTGCCGATGAGCGCCACGGATTCGATGGGGGAGCCGACCTCGTCGACGTCGGAGGCGTCCGACCCGGGCGCGTGGCAGTCGCTCACGACTGCACCGCGCACTCGATGTGGGCCGCCTCGCGGGCACGTAGGCACATCTCGTAATCGGCCACCCGGTACACGCATGGGTCGCCGAGGAGCGCGCGCCGCACCTTGGTGACCGTGGCACCCGGGGAGAATCCGAGGCTGACCATGCGGCGGCGGACCTGTGGCGGACAGGAATCGACGTAGCCGACGACGCGCGCCGATTCGCGCACCGTCAGCCGGTTCATCCCGATCGTGGTGCCGACCTCAGGGTTCGTCATCGCCGCTGCCTCCTTTCGGGTACCCATCCCGTGATACCACTACATCATAGGATCGGCTTACCTGAGCTGACAGGGCCGATGGTCACCAACGGCGTGAGAAGATCATGGGCGCGAAACAGGGGCCGTCCCGGCGGGACGGCCCCTGTTCGAGGTATGCGGGGTCAGGACGCTTTCGACAGTGCCAGCGCGGTGACCTTGGCGGTGATCCACTGGTACTTGGAGGCGACCAGCCGGACCCACAGATCGAGGATCTTCGCGTCGGTGCCGACGAGGATCCGTGCCTTGTTCTTGCGGACACCGTTCAAGATGATGTCGGCGGCGTCCTCGGAGGTCGTCCGCGCCAGGTAGCGGTCGAAGAAGTTGGCGGTGGCGGTTGCGTCGTGATCGCCCGAGACGGTCGCGTTGCGGGCGATCGCGGTCTTGATCCCGCCGGGATGCACACAGGACACCTTGACCGGATGCTTGGCGACGATCATCTCCTGGTTCAGCGACTCGGTGAAACCGCGCACTGCGAACTTGGCGGCATTGTAGGCGGCCTGACCCGGCTCGGACAGCAGACCGAACAGCGACGAGGTGTTGACGATGTGGCCGTCTCCGGAGGCGATGATGTGCGGCAGAAAAGCCTTGGTGCCGTTCACGACTCCCCAGAAGTCGACGTCGAGGACACGCTCGATGTCCTTGAATTCGGTGCGTTCGATCTCGCCGTGGTGGGCGATTCCGGCGTTGTTGAAGATGACGTTGACCTTGCCGTAGTGGGCGACGACGGTCTCGGCGTAGTCGAGGACCGCCTCGCGTTCGGCGACGTTGAGGATCTGGGTGTGTACCGGTGTCCCGATCGCGGTGATCAGCCGTTCGGTCTCGGCCAGGCCTTCGGGATTGACATCGGAGATGGCCAGTTTCGCGCCGAGCCGGGCCAGTTTGACCGCGAGGTCACGGCCCATCCCCGATCCTGCTCCGGTGACGACGACGACCTTGTCGTGAAAGTCCTTCATGTGAGCCTCTTTTCGTGTGTTCGGGTAGGTTAGGCGCCGACGGTGGCCGGGGCGGCCGGGGTGGCCGTGACGGCATCCGCTCCGACGATGTCATATGCAGCGGTGTCGAACTTCTTTGTCTCGCGGCGGAAGTCGAAGGTGAAACCGGGCCACAGGGTGGTGATGTTGCCCTTGGCGTCCTTGTACCAGGACGCGCAGCCGCCGTTGACCCACACGCTGTTGCGCAATTTGTGCTGGATACCGGAGTTGTATCGGTCCTGGGCCTGGGCGGTCACCTCCACGCGTTGCGCGTTGCGCGCGCGGGCGGTGGCGATGTAGTCGGCCAGGTAGTTCAGCTGCGACTCGATCATGTAGACCATCGAGGTGTGGCCCAGTCCGGTCGACGGGCCGATCATCAGCATCATGTTCGGGAATCCGTGCACGAACGAACCCTTGTAGCCCTGCATGCCGGTCTCGCCCCACACCTGCGCGAGACTGCGTCCGCCGACTCCGGCGATGCGGGAGAACACCGGCGAGTCGGTGACGTGGAAGCCGGTGGCCACGACCAGGATGTCGACGTCGTGCGCAGTGCCGTCGGCGGTGACGATCCCGGTCTCGGTGATCCGCTCGATCGGGTCGGTGATCACGTCGACGTTGTCGCGGTCGAGGGCGGGATACCAGGCATTGGAACGCAGGATGCGTTTGCAGCCGATCTGGAAGTGCGGGGTCACCCGGGCGCGCAGCTGCGGGTCGCGGACGCCGCGGAAGATGTTGGCGCGGGCCAGGATCTCGACCGGTTTGAGGGCGGCCGGGGAATAGGTCATCCCGAAGGCGACGAACTCGTTGAAGGCGTAGATGCCGGCCCGAGAAGCAGTTTGGACGGCGGGCAGGTGCTTGTACATCCAGTGTTCGGCCCGCGTGTAGGGACGCTCGGTGCGGGGCACGATCCATGGCGCGGTGCGCTGGTAGACGTCGAGGTGACCGGCGATGGCGGCCAGCTCCGGAACGATCTGGATCGCCGACGCGCCGGTGCCGATCACCGCGACCCGTTTGCCGGTGACGTCGACCTCGTCGTTCCAGCGAGCCGAATGCATGATGGTGCCGCCGAAGGAGTCGATACCGTCGATGTCGGGCAGGTTGGGCTCGCAGAGGGGGCCGACGGCGCCGACGAGATGTCTTGCGCGGTAGGTGTTCTCGTCGCCGTCGGTCAGGGTGTCGACGACCCAGCGGGCGGCATCCTCGTCCCACCGCGCCTCGATGACCTCGGTGTCGAAACGCGCCTTGGGCCGCACGTCGTACTCGTCGGCGACCGCGTTGATGTACCGGTGAATCTCGGGCTGGTGCGAATACGATCGTGACCATCGTGGGTTGGGGGCAAAGGAATAGGAGTAGAGGTTCGACGCCACGTCGCAGGCGGCGCCGGGATAGGTGTTGTCGCGCCAGGTGCCACCGAAATCGCGCCCGCGGTCGAGGATGACGTAGTCGCCGACACCGGTGCGCGCGAGCGCGATGGCCGCACCGAGGCCGGAGAAGCCGGCTCCCACGATGGCGATCTCTACATCATGTGTTGTCATGGTGTTCACGATAGAGATCTATTGAACGTTCGTCAATAACTATTGAACGCCGATCAATAGGCTAGGGTGGGCCTGTGACCACGAGGAACTCTGCGGCATCGGCCGCCACCGCATCGGGTCGGCGTACCCGCATGAGTCCGCAGGCGCGACGCGACCAACTGATCGCCCTCGGACTGGCGATGGTCGGGGAGCGGCCGCTGGAGCAGGTGTCGATAGATGCGATCGCGGAGGAGGCCGGGGTTTCGCGGGCCTTGCTGTTCCACTACTTCGACTCCAAGCAGGATTTCCACGTGGCGATCGCACGCGCCCAGGCCGAGGCGATGCTCGAATGCACCGCACCCGAAGAGTCGCTCGGCGATCCGCTGCGCATCCTGACCGCGTCGATGTCGGCATTCGTCGACTTCGTCACCGATAACCGTAGCGCCTACATGGCCCTGATCCGGGGCGCGGCCAGCGCCGATCCGGCCATGCGGGAGGTCTTCGACCACACCCGCTCGGTGATGGCCGGCCGGGTTCTCGATCATGCGCCCGCGCTGGAGATCGAGCCGACACCGGTTGTCGAGATGACGGTGCACGGCTGGATCGCGTTCGTCGAACAGACCACCATCTCGTGGCTCACCGACCCGCTCATCACCCGCGACGAACTGCTGGCCGTCATCAGCTCGGCGCTTCCTGCGCTCGCATCGGCAGTCGGTGCCGTGCTGCCGACCGCACCCTGACCCCACGCGCTGGCGCCGACGCGCCGAACCGTAGTCGCGCAGAGCCGCGGCCCTCGGATGACCGTGGGCCGCGGCCTGGGCCTGAAAGCGCTTGTCGCTCAGGCGCTCACGTCAGGAGAATGCTCCGTCGACGATCTCCTGCTGCTCGACGGCGTGCACCTTGCTCGAGCCCGACGACGGGGCCGACATCGGACGCCGCGACACGCGACGCAGACCCTTGAGAACATCCGGCAGCAACTCGGGCAGCCACAGACCCAGGAACGGCCACGGACCCTGGTTGGCCGGCTCCTCCTGAACCCACACGAAGTCGTCGGCGTTGCGGTACCGATCGAGCGTGTCACGCAGACGACGATGGGGCACCGGGTAGAGCTGCTCCACACGCACGACCGCGACGTCATCGCGCTCGTCCTTGTCGCGGCGGGCGGCCAGCTCGTAGTAGAGCTTGCCGCTGACCAGCAGCACCCGCTTGACGGCGTCGCGATCGGCGCCCGCGGTGAACCGGGGGTCGTCGATCACCGAGCGGAACTTGTCCTCGGTGAAATCCTCGACCGGGGAGACGGCGGCCTTGTTGCGCAGCATCGACTTCGGGGTGAAGACGATCAGCGGCCGGCTGATGCCGTCGAGGACGTGGCGGCGCAGCAGATGGAAGTAGCTGGCCGGCGTCGACGGCAGTGCGACCGTCATCGATCCCTCGGCGCACAGCTGCAGGAACCGCTCGATGCGGCCCGAGGTGTGGTCGGGTCCCTGGCCCTCATGGCCGTGGGGAAGCAGCAGCACGACGTCGGACCGCTGGCCCCACTTGGCCTCTCCGGAGCTGATGAACTCGTCGATGATCGACTGTGCGCCGTTGACGAAGTCACCGAACTGCGCCTCCCACAACACCAATGCGTCGGGATTGCCGACCGAGTAGCCGTACTCGAACCCGACGACCGCGAACTCCGAGAGCGGCGAATCGTAGGCCATGAAGCGACCCAGTGAATCCGCACCGTCGCGCGGCGTCAGGTGATTGAGCGGCGTGTACTCCGACCCGTTGTCGCGGTCGATGAGCACCGAGTGACGCTGGGTGAATGTGCCACGGCGCGAATCCTGGCCGGATAGCCGAACGGTACGGCCCTCCCGGACGAGCGAACCGAAAGCCAGCAGTTCGGCGAACGCCCAGTCGATGCCGCCGTTGGTCGACATCTCGTGGCGGCGCTTGAGCACCGGCTTGACGCGTGGATGCGGGGTGAACCCCTCGGGCACGTTGAAGAAGACATCGCCGATCTCGGCGAGCACCGACTTGTCGACCGCGGTCACCAGTTTCTGCGGCAACGGCTGATCGGCCTCGACGGACTCACTGGGCTCCGGCCGGAACTTCTCGAGCTCCTTGACCTCGTTGAACACCCGCTCCAATTGGCCCTGGTAGTCGCGCAGCGCGTCCTCGGCCTCCTTGGTGGAGATGTCACCGCGGCCGATCAGGGCCTCGGTGTAGGACTTGCGAACGCCGCGCTTGGTGTCGATGACGTCGTACATCGCCGGCTGGGTCATCGAGGGGTCGTCGCCCTCGTTGTGACCGCGACGGCGGAAGCAGACGAGGTCGATCACCACGTCCTTGTGATAGGCCTCGCGGTAATCCACGGACAGTTTCGCGGCCCAGACGCAGGCCTCCGGATCGTCACCGTTGACGTGGAAGATCGGCGCACCGATCATCTTGGCCACGTCGGTGCAGTATTCGGAGGAGCGGGAGTGCTCGGGCGCGGTGGTGAAACCGACCTGGTTGTTGACCACGATGTGCACGGTGCCGCCGGTGCGGTAGCCGGGCAGCATCGCCAGGTTCAACGTCTCCGGGACCACGCCCTGACCCGCGAACGCGGCGTCGCCGTGCAGCATCAGCGGCAGGATCGAGAACTCGTCGTCCTCGTCGAGTTGATCCTGCTTGGCGCGGACCAGACCCTCGAGCACCGGGTCGACGGCCTCGAGATGGCTCGGGTTGGCGGTCAGCGAGACATTGATCTCGTTGTCCCCGAACATCTGGTAGTACTTGCCCTCGGCGCCGAGATGGTATTTGACGTCGCCCGAGCCGTGCGCCTGCGACGGGTTCAGGTTGCCCTCGAACTCGGTGAAGATCTTCGAATAGGGCTTGCCGACGATGTTGGCGAGCACGTTGAGGCGCCCGCGGTGCGGCATTCCGATGACGACCTCGTTCAGGCCGAATTCAGCGCCCTGATCGATCACCGCATCCATCATCGGGATGACCGCCTCGGCACCCTCGAGCGAGAAGCGCTTCTGCCCAACGTATTTGGTCTGCAGGAACGTCTCGAAGGCCTCGGCGGCATTGAGTTTGGACAGGATGTACTTCTGCTCGGCCACCGGCGGCTTGACATGCTTGATCTCCACCCGTTCCTGGAGCCAACGCTGCTGCTCGGGCTCGAGGATGTGGGTGTACTCGACGCCGACATGCCGGCAGTACGCGTCGCGCAGAATCGAGAGCACGTCGCGCAGCTTCATCTTCTGCTGGCCGTGGAAGCCGCCGACGTTGAAGGTCCGATCGAGATCCCAGAGCGTCAGCCCATAGGTCAGGATGTCGAGATCGGGATGGCTGGTGCGCGCATCACTGTCCATCATGAGCGGATCGATGTCGGCCATCAGATGTCCGCGGTTGCGGTACGCGGCGATCAGCTCGAGCACGCGGGCGTTCTTGTCCACCAGGCCTGCGGGGATGTCGCGACGCCAGCGAATCGGCTCATACGGCACGTGGAAGGCGGTGAAGATCTCGTCGTAGAACGCGTCGTCGAGCAGTAGCTGGTGGATACGGCGCAGGAAGTCACCGGACTCGGCGCCCTGGATGACGCGGTGGTCGTAGGTGGAGGTGAGTGTCATCAGTTTGCCGACGCCGAGTTCGGCGATCTGCTCATCGCTGGCGCCCTGGAACTCCGCGGGGTATTCCATCGCCCCGGCGCCGATGATGGCGCCCTGGCCCGTCATCAGGCGCGGCACCGAGTGCACGGTACCGATGGTTCCGGGGTTGGTGAGCGAAACCGTCACGCCCGCAAAGTCTTCGGCTCCGAGCTTGCCGTCGCGGGCCCGACGGACGATGTCCTGGTATGCGGTGTAGAACTCCGCGAATCCCATCGTGTCGGTCTTCTTGATCGCGGCGACGACGAGAGTGCGGCTGCCGTCCTTGCCGACGAGATCGATGGCCAGGCCGAGATTGGTGTGCGCGGGGGTGACGACGTTCGGCTTGCCGTCGACCTCGGCGAAATGCCGGTTCATATTCGGGAACGACTTGATCGCCTGCACGATCGCGTACCCGAGGATATGGGTGAAACTGATCTTGCCACCGCGGGTGCGGGCCAGGTGATTGTTGATGACGATGCGGTTGTCGATCATCAGTTTCGCCGGCACGGCGCGAACGCTCGTGGCGGTCGGGATCTGCAGCGACGCCGCCATGTTCTTGGCGATCGCGGCGGCCGGTCCACGCAGGACCTTGGTCTCGTCCTCGGCGGCACCGGCCGAGGTCTTCTCGGCCGGTGCGCGGTCCTTCTGCGATTGTGCGGAACCGTCGCGGCTGGCGACACTGCGTCCGGAGGCGGCCTTGGTCGCCGGGGCCTCGCGAGCGGGTGTCTTGCGCACACTCGCGGTACGGGGCTGCGGGCCCTGGTCGAGGGTCACGCCGCGCTTGGGTCGCGGCGCGGCATCGGCGGGGGCGGACCCGTCGGCGGAGGTGGGGCGGGCCGGTGCGGATCGGTCGGCAGCCGGGGTAGGGGCGGGTGGGGCAGAGGCGGATGGGGATCCGGTGGATGTGGAGTGGGCGCTCACCCCGTTCGACGACCGGCCCGCGCCGTCGGGCTTGTAGTTCTTCAGAAGATCGTGCCAACTCGGATCCACCGAGTTCGGGTCCTTCTGATATTGCTGGTACATCTCCTCGACCAGCCATTCGTTCTGTCCGAAATCGGTCTCGGATGTCGAACTGCTCACAGCGGTTTCTCGCCTCAATTCCCTATGGTGTCGGGTCGCCAACTCACAACGGTGTTCTCTTGTGAAGATCGTCGTGAACCACCTGCCGATGGTACGCGCTCACCACGCTGTGAGCCCGACCAGTCCCGGCCGTCTCCGACGGCGGATCGGATGCCGCGAGCCGGGTCGCCAGGCGTGCAGGACGGGCGTGCACGACAGGCGAACGAAGCTCAGCGGATCAGTTCGTCGGCAGGTTCGATACCGTCGGCATCCGGGTCGACACCGGCATCCCAGAACACGCGGTACCTCCCGCCCAACGAGAGAAGGGACTCGTGTGTTCCCAGCTCGACGATCGTGCCGTCGTCCACCACCGCGATCGCATCGGCGCGCGCGGCGGTTGCCAGCCGGTGCGCCACGATGACCGAGGTACGGCGGCGGGTGACGGCGTCGCCGGCCGCGAGGACCATCGCCTCGGTCTGCTGATCGAGGGTGGCGGTCGCCTCGTCGAGCAGCAGCAGGTCCGGCTCGACGAGTTCGGCACGGGCCAGGGCGATCAGTTGCCGCTGGCCCGACGAGAGTCCGGCACCGCGCTCGCCGATCGGGTGCAACATGCCGCCGGGTAGTCCGGCGATCATCGGCACCGCACCGACCGCGGCCGCCGCGGCGGCGATCTGCGAGCGATCGGCTCCTGGTCGACCGTAGCCGATGTTGTCGGCCACGGTGCCGGTGAACAGGTGGGGTTCCTGGGGCACGATCCCGAGGTGGCGCCGGTAACCGCGCAGCGTGAACTCGCGAATGTCGGTGCCGTCCATACGCACCACGCCGGCGGTCGGATCATAGAAGCGCGCAAGAAGTTTCACGATCGTCGACTTGCCCGCGCCGGTCCGGCCGACCAGCGCCAGCGACGTCCCCGGAGGAATTCGGAGGTCGATTCCGGCGAGTGCGTCGACGGCCGCGCCCGCGTAGCGGAACGAGACATCGTCGAGGCATGCGTCCCCGGTGAAGCGCGTGTCGCCGGGGTCGACGGCGTCACGGCGTTCGGCAACGGTGGTCGGGGTGCGCAGCAGATCGGCGATGCGCCGCAGGCCGACCACCGCCTGCTGGTAACCGTCGAAGACCTGCGAGAGTTGCTGCACCGGTCCGAACAGCAGCGACAGATACAGGATGAACGCCACCAGGGTGCCGGCCGACAACGTGCCCGTCGTGATCTGGTGCGCGCCGACGGCGATGGCCGTTGCCGTGGCCAGGTCGCTCATCAGCGTGATGAACGGGAAGTAGACCGAGATCGCGCGCTGTGAGGTCATCCGCGCCGACACCCACGTCTTCGTCAGACCGGTGAATCGGCGGGTGGCCGGAGCGGTGTTGCGGTAGGTCCGGGTCGTCTTGATGCCGGCGATGTTCTCCTGGAAGTCGGCGTTGACCGCGCTGACGAGCTCCCGGGATCGCGTATAGGCGCGCGCGGCGATCCGGCGGAACACCAGGGTCGCCACGATCAGCACCGGGAGTGCCGGCAGGATCAGGGCACCCAGTTCGACGTCGGTCAACAGCATGGCGACGGTGACGCCGACGAGGGTCAGCGCTGCGACGATGGCCGTGGACAGGCCCGTTTGCAGGAATGTCGAGAGCGCATCGACGTCGGTCGTCATGCGCGTCATGATCCGCCCGGACAGTTCCCGTTCGTAGTAGTCCAGACCGAGCCGTTGCAGGTGGGCATAACTGCGCACCCGCAGGCCGAACAGGACCCGCTCGCCGGCGCGGGTGGAATAGAGCGTCATCGCCGCGGCCGCGACCCAGCCGAGGGCGACGGTGCCCACACCGACGCCGGTCGCGATGAGCAGGGTCCGTTGATCGGTGTGGGTGGCCGCGTCGATGACCGTGCGCGCCAGTGACGGGAAGACCAGACCGGTGAGCGTGTCCACGCCGATTGCCACGATCGCGATGGCCAGGAGCCAGCGCACCGGGGCCAGGATCGACCAGAGCGAGAAATGGGGATTCTGTGTCCGCATGGCTTCGACATCGACCCGTGGCGACTCATCGGCTGCGGGCAGCTCGTCGACCGCCGCGAGCAGCGCGGGAGTGGCGGGCATGGAGCCGAGGGCGCCGGCCATGCCGCCGCCGCGGCCACCGCCTCGTCCGCCAGCTGGTGACGGTTGTGGTGTCGACGACGAAATATGTTCTGGCGCAGGTGTTTCGGTTGGCCATAGTGCATCGAGCGAGAACGATCCGGCCGGTGCGGTGTCGGCGGCTGCCGCATCGGCGGTGGCCGGGATCGGTGACATGAGTGCACGGAAACGTGGGCTGCGGGCATCGAGTTCGGCGACGGTGCCGATGTCGAGGATGTGGCCGTCGTCGAGGACGGCGACCCGGTCGGCGAGCATCAGCGTGGACCGTCGGTGTGCGAGCACGAGCATCGTCGGCCGGTGCGCGCCGCCTGCGCGCAGACGACGCAGGATGCGTGATTCGGTGGACGCGTCGAGGGCCGAGGTGGCGTCGTCGAGCACCAGCAGCCGTGGGTCGGCATAAAGTGCCCGCGCCAGTGCGATCCGCTGCCGCTGACCGCCGGACAGCGTCAGGCCGCGTTCGCCGACGATGGTGTCGAAGCCGTCGGGAAGTGCGGTGATGAAGTCGATGGCATCGGCGGCTTGGGCTGCGGCGAGCAGGCGCGGTTCGACCGGCCCGTGGCCCCGGGGACCGGACCGGTCGGGGCGGTCGCCGAGGGTGATGTTGACGGCGATGGTGTCGGAGTACAGGAACGGCTCGTCGAAGACGACCCCGACGGCACCGTGTAACGAGTCGCCGGACAGCTCCGAGATCGGATGGTGGGTCTGCGCGTCGGGGCCGGAGAGCAGATCGATCGTGCCGCGGTCCGGGCGCCGGTGGCGGCTGACCAGGTCGGCCAGTGTGGACTTGCCCGAACCCGGGGGCCCCACCACCGCGACGCATTCACCGGGGGCGATCCGCAGGTCGATGTCGTCGAGGACCATTCGGTCATCGTGGCCGAAGACGACGCCGGAGAGCTCGAGTCCGAGCGGGCCGTCGGGCAGCGTGGCGGTGTTGGCGTCGTCTGGATCGGTGGGCGCGTCGACGACGTCGTACACCCGCTCCACCGCGGCCCGTGCCAGCTGGCCACTCACGACGAGATTGGTCAGGAGCCGCGCGAGAGCGGTCATGGAGGTGACATAGGTGGCGAAGGCAAGGAAGGTGCCCGCGGTGATCGACCCGGACAGCGTCAGGTAGCCGCCGGCGGCGATCACCGCGACCATCCCGAGCTGCGGGATCGCCGACATGGTCGGGGTGAAGCGCGCGTTGATCTTCCCGGCGCGCAAGCGCTTGGCGTACAGGTCACGACCGAGGCCGACCAGTTCGTCGACGGCTCGCGTCTCCTGACCGAAGCCCTTGACGACACGGACTCCGGTGACCGTCTCCTCGACGTGCTGGGCGATGTCGGCGGCGGCCTGCTGGGCCGACCACGTCGCCGCGAAGAGTCGGCGCCGCGTGGTGAGGACGACCACGGCGACCAGCGGCAGGATGGCCACCGCGATGAGGGTGAGTAGCGGTGACAGGTAGCACATGATGCCCAGGGCGATGACGACCTGAACGGCGGCCCCCACCGAGAGTGGTGCCATCGCGAGCAGGCCCTGCACGATCTGCAGATCGGAGATGGAGCGGGACACCACCTGTCCGGTCCGGATGTCGGCCTGGGTGGCCCCATCGAGATGGAGCAGAGTGCCCAAGAGCTTGAGCCGCAACGTGTTCTGCACGTCGATCGACAATTTGCCCGCGGTCAGGCGGCGACCGAACTGGCAGAGGTAACGCAGTAATGCCAGACCGATCATCAGGGTCACGATGGTCGGGATGGTCCACGTACCGGCGACGCCGGTGGCGGTGTCGAGTGCGGCGCGGGCCAACAGTGGCGCGACCAGGTCGACGGCGACGGCCACCAGGGTGACCGAGACGGTGATGATCACCAGGCGGCGGTGACGCAGGCATTCACCGCCCAGCCGGCGCAGCCATCCGGGGCGTTCGCCGGGCCCCCGGCGGCGGTCGGCGGCGTCGTGGGCGTGGTCGTCGGTGATCGATGGTTCGGTCCGGGCCCGCTGGGTCGACGCCGTCACGACTGACCCGGGGGCAACCCGGGGTCGGTGACGACGACGCCGTCGATCGTCGCGTGCGCAGGCGGCGGACCGAAGGCGACGCGGGCGTTGGCGATCACGCGCTTGCCCAGGACTCGGTTACCTGCGCCCCCGATGACCGCGCCGATGCCCGCGGGCAGGAGGCGGCCCACGACCACGGGCGCCCGTTTGAGCGCATATTTCTTGACGGTCCGATTGACCAGTGTCTTGTTGAGATTCGCGAATGTCCCACTCGGCGCGGACGCGATTCCGAGCCGGCGGAGCGCACCACCCCGGGCGCCGACCACACCACTCAGCCGGGCCAGGCCTTCTTCGCCGAGTGCAACGGTGAGGACCAGGGTCTTGCGGCGTTCGGTGTCGTGAATCGAGATTCCGTGAACTTCGGCGATGGCCAGGGCCAGCAACGCCGACGCCTCCAGGAACAGGGCGGTCTCGCCGGTCACCGCTCCGAGGGCGGTGACCGTCCCCACGCCGGGAACCGCCGCGGTGGCACCCACCGCGCTGCCCGAGCCGGTGACCGTATGCAGGTAGCGTTTCTCGAGGCGACCGATGAGCTGCGCTGGTGAGTCGTCGGGGTGCTTGCGCTGCAGGCCGCGAACGTATCTCGCGACCGCGGGCGCCTGTAGGCGCTGGGCTTTGTCGAGCATGTTCCCCGCGAACTCGACCGACCGGCCCGAGGGATTCTTGACAGCTTTCGCGTTCATGACGCCGGCACCCAATGATCGGCGGGGACCGCCTCGGCGGGCCGCGGCGGGCCGGGCGGGGTGCCGTCCCCGAAGGGCCGGCCACCGAGTTCCGCGCGGTGATGCGGGGTCAGCCAGTTCGCCAGATCGGGTCCCTTGGGGACGATCCCGGTGGGATTGATGTCGCGGTGGACGATGTAGTAGTGCTGCTTGATCTGGGTGAAATCGGTGGTGTCACCGAAGCCCGGGGTCTGGAAGAGGTCACGGGCGTAGGCCCACAGAACCGGCATCTCGGCGAGCTTGGAGCGGTTGCACTTGAAGTGGCCGTGATAGACCGGGTCGAAGCGGGCGAGCGTGGTGAACAGGCGCACGTCGGCCTCGGTGATCGTGTCGCCGACGAGGTAGCGGCGCGTGGCCAGCCGCTCGGAGAGTTCGTCGAGTTTGGTGAAGAGACGATCGTAGGCTTTGTCGTACGCGCCCTGATCACCCGCGAATCCGCAGCGGTACACCCCGTTGTTGACCTCGGTGTAGACGCCTCTGTTGACGGCGTCGATCTCCTCTCGCAGGTGCTCGGGATACAGCTGCGGTGCGCCG
This sequence comes from Gordonia sp. DT219, assembly GCF_049847065.1. Taxonomy (NCBI): domain Bacteria; kingdom Bacillati; phylum Actinomycetota; class Actinomycetes; order Mycobacteriales; family Gordoniaceae; genus Gordonia; species Gordonia sp. DT219. The sequence continues at coordinate 98,693 of NZ_JBNCNR010000010.1, forward strand.
TCGCGGTGGTACTGCGTCCATTCGAGTTCGAAGTCGACGGTGATCTGCGGGAAGTCGTTGGTGACGACCTCGCCGGTGGGGATGTCGACGACCGCAGGAACCGTGATGCCCTTGGGGTAACCCGGAAACCGCTTCTCGTAGGCGTCCTTGAGTCGCGGGATGCCCAAAACCGGATCGACGCCACCCGGGTCGAGGTCGAAGGTCCACGAGTCGGCGTCGTGGGTGGGGCCGCACAGACCCAGCGAGATGGCGTCCTCGAGGCCGAGGAGCCGTCGCACGATCAGCGTGCGGTTGGCCCAGGGGCAAGCGCGGGCGGCGACGAGACGGTAGCGGCCGGGTTCGACGGGGTAGCCGTCGCGGCCGTCGCGGGTGATGCGTGTCTCGATATAGGCGGTGTCGCGGACGAACTCCTGACCGCCGGTCACGTAGGAAGCCTGCGTGCCCGCTGAGTTGGTGCCGGAGTCGGCCGGAGTGGTGTCGGTGCCCATGGGCTTCACATTAATGAGCATCACCGACATTGGCATCGATCACTCCATCGCGTATATTCCACGTGGAGTATTTGGGTCGATGTGGGGCATCGGAGGTTTGCCATGGAGAACTGCCGCGCGGGGTGTGACGGTCCGCTGGCGCCGTTGGCGGTACTGATCCTGGGGCTGGTCGCCGAACGACCGATGCACCCCTACGAGATGGCGCAGACGGCGATGGAGCGGCGCGAGGACCGCTTGGTCAAGTTCCGTCCCGGCACGCTCTATCACACGGTGGACCGCCTCGCCGGCAACGGCTTGATCGAGGTCTACGACGTGCGCCGGGAGGGCAACCGGCCCGAGCGGACCGTCTATGCGATCACCGCGACCGGCCGCGGCGCGCTGGTCGCCAACATCGAACAGATCCTCCAACGCCATCCGACCGAATACCCCGATCTGTATCTGGCCTTGTCGGAGGCACACGCGTTGCCGCTGCAGCGCGTGATCGAGCTGCTGTCGGTGCGCATCGAGGCGATGCGCGCGGAGTTGTCGGACATCGTCGAGGCCGACGCGGATGCGCGCGCGCGCGGCATCCCGGAGATGTTCTACCTCGACGCCGGCTGCCGCATCGTGACTCTGCGATCCCAGATCGATTGGCTCGCAGAGTTTTTGGACCGGCTGTCCGAAGGCGGCGTCGAATGGCTCGACGACCCGGGATCCCGCTGGGCCGCCATGCAACACTCGTTCTCGACCCCCGCGCCGGAATCGCCGGCGGCGCCTGCAATCGAACCGTCCACCGCAAGATCTTCACAGAGAGTGATCCGGAAATGAGTTCGTCCACCACACCCGCGGCGGTGACCAACCGTCCATGGCTGGCCCTGATGGCGCTGTGCGTCGGCTTCTTCATGATTCTCGTCGACATGACGATCGTCGCCGTCGCCCAGCCCCAGATCCAGGTCGCGCTGCACACCGATGTCAACGGCATCGTCTGGGTCACCAGCGCCTATCTGCTCACCTACGCGGTTCCGTTGTTGGTCACCGGCAGACTCGGTGACAAATACGGTCCGAAACTCGTCTATCAGATCGGTCTGGTGGTCTTCACCGCGGCGAGCGTGTGGTGTGGATTCTCCGGTTCCATCGGTGAGCTCATCGCCGCCCGCGCCCTGCAGGGCATCGGCGCCGCACTCATCACCCCGCAGACCATGGCCCTGATCACCCGCATCTTCCCGCCCGAGAAGCGTGGCGCCGCAATGGGTGTGTGGGGCACCGTCGCCGGCGTCGCCACGCTCGTCGGTCCGTTGCTCGGTGGCATCCTCACCGACAGTTTCGGCTGGGAGTGGATCTTCTTCGTGAACCTGCCCGTCGGCATCGTCGGCCTGATCCTGGCGGCGACCCTGGTGCCCTCGGTCGAGACCCATGACCACTCCTTCGACTGGATCGGCGTCGTGCTCTCCGCGGTGGGGCTCTCGGCCCTCGTCTTCGGCATCCAGGACGGCGAGAAGTACAACTGGACGGGCTGGATCTGGGTGCTGATCATCGGCGGGATCGCGGTGATGGCGTTGTTTGTCTACTGGCAGTCGCGGATTCGCACCGAGCCGCTGGTGCCGCTGTCGTTGTTCCGGGAACGCAACTTCACCTTGTCCAACATCGGCATCGCCACCATGGGCTTCGCGATCTCCGGCCTGATGATCCCGGTGATGTTCTTCCTGCAGCTGGTCGGCGGCATGACCCCGACCCGCTCGGCGGTGATGATGGTCCCGATGGCGGTGCTCACCGGCATCCTCGCGCCGATCGTCGGACGTGTCCTCGACAAGGTCCACCCCAGCGCGATCATCGCCTCGGCGCTGCTGCTCAACGCCGTCGCGGTGGGGTGGATCGGCATGATCGCGCGACCGGCGACCCCGGTGTGGCAGTTGATCATCCCGATGTGCCTGATGGGCGTGGCCTCGGCCGGAATCTGGGCGCCGCTGGCCGCGACCGCGACCCGCAACCTGCCGTGGCATCAGGCCGGCGCGGGCGCGGGCGTCTACAACACCACCCGGATGATCGGATCGGTGATCGGCGCGGCCGCGGTCGGTGCTTTGATGCAGACCCGGCTGGCCGCCGAGCTGCCCGGGGCGAACACCACCGAACACAGCAGCGCGGTGAGCCAGTTGCCTGCCGCGGTGCGGGAGCCGTTCGCCACGGCCATGGGGCAGTCGCTGTACCTGCCCGCCGCGGTCCTGCTCATCGGCGTCGTCGCCACCCTGTTCCTCGTCCGGCCCAAACATCAGGCCCCAGCGCCGAAACCGGTGGCTCCGGCCGCCGACGGTGTGGTCGCCGAGGGTGTGAGCGCCGGGGGCGCCGACGCAGTGTGACGAGGGGATCGGGGGAGGCGCGCTCGTGCCTCCCCCGTTCTGTCGGTGGCCGATCGTACGGTGTTGTCCATGCGGATTCTGCACACCTCGGACTGGCACCTCGGCCGCACCTTCCACGGTGTCGAACTCCTCGACGACCAGCGTCAGATGCTCGCCGACATCGCCTCGGTCGTCGCGGGCGAGTCGGTGGACGTGGTCGTGGTGGCCGGTGATGTCTATGACCGGTCGGTACCCTCCGCCGACGCGGTCGCGGTGTACGACGACGGCCTCGCGGGAATCGCGAACGCCGGGGCGCAGATCGTGATCACCTCGGGCAACCACGATTCGGCGACCCGTCTCGGTGCCGCATCATCTTTCGCCGCCGCCGGTGGACTGCACCTGCGCACGTCGGTCGCCGACATCGACGACCCGGTTCTGCTGTCCGACGAGTGGGGTGAGGTGGCGTTCTACGGCATTCCCTACCTCGAACCGGACGCCGTCCGGCGCGAATTCGGAATCGACGATCCGTGTGGACATCAGGGGGTGCTGACGGCGGCGATGGACCGTGTCCGTGCCGATGCCGACTCCCGGAGCGTACGTTCGGTGGTCGCCGCGCATGCGTTCGTGGTGGGGGCGGCGAGTACCGGCTCGGAACGGTCGATCAGCGTCGGTGGCGTGGAAACCGTTGCCGCCGGGACGTTCTCCGGAATCGACTACGTTGCGCTCGGTCATCTGCACTCACCACAGGAGATCACCCCGGCAGTCCGCTACAGCGGGTCGCCGTTGCCCTACTCCTTTGGCGAGAACACCCACCGCAAGGGCGTGTGGCTCGTCGATCTCGATGCCGGCGGGGTAGCAGGCGTAGGGCTGCATGAGCTGCCGTCCGTGCGCGGATTGAGCGCTCTGACAGGCACTCTCGACGACCTGCTGACCGCGGCAGAGTATGCGGACGTGTGCGATCACTACATCGAGGCAACGCTCACCGACGCCATCCGGCCGCTCGATGCGATGCGGCGTCTGCGTGAGCGGTTCCCGCACACGGTGCACGTGCACTGGGAACGTCCCGAACCCGTTGCGCGCCTGGACTATGCGTCACGCGTTCGCGGCCGCACCGACGCGCAGATCATCGCCGCGTTCGTCGCCGACGTTCGCGACGAGGCCGATGCGGTCGAACGAGACCTGATCGAACGCGCGTTGCGCGACGTGGTCGGTGAACCCGAGGCGGACGTATCCGGTACCGACGAGTGGGCGCTGTTCCACCTCGACGCCGATACACCCAAGACCGCGTGATCGGGTACCGATGAGACTGCATCGCTTACGGATGTGTGCCTTCGGGCCCTTCGCCGAGGACACCGAGATCGACTTCGACGCGCTCGCCGCCGACGGTTTGTTCCTTCTGCACGGACAGACCGGGGCAGGCAAGACGTCGGTGCTCGACGCGGTCGCCTTCGCGCTGTTCGGGCGGGTACCCGGCGCACGCCAGGAGGGTCGGCGCCTGCACTCCGATCATGCTCCCGCCCAACAGGTTCCGGAGGTCGAAGTGGAGGCCACCATCGGTGGCCGGCGGATGCGAATCGTACGCTCACCGGAGTTCCACCGTCCCAAGAAGCGCGGGACCGGGTTCACCAGGGAGCAGGCACAGGGAACGCTGACGTGGGTCGACGATTCGGGTCCCGCGCTGACGCGCCTACCCGAGATCGGCGAGGCGGTGACCCGGTTGCTCGGGATGAGCGCCGACCAGTTTTTTCAGGTCGTCCTCCTGCCGCAGGGGGATTTCGCCAGGTTCCTGCGTGCGAGCTCCGAGGAACGGGAAGAGTTGTTGGAGCGTCTCTTCGACACCGAGCGCTTCGGCGGTGTCGAGGAGTGGCTCAAGGACCGCGCTCGCCAGGCGGAGCGGTTGGTGAGCGACAAGAGCGCCGCAGTCGAGCGGATCGCGAATCAGATCGCGGCCGTGGCGGACTGCGAGATGCCCGCCGAACCCGACTACGACTGGGCGCACGGATGTCTCGCCGACGCACGTACATCGGCCGGGTCGGCACATGAACGACTGACCGCGGCCCGGGCGGTACTCGACGGCGCACAAGCCGCGCTCACGCACGGAAATCGGTTGGCCGAACTGCAGCGTCGGGCAGCCGGTGCGGCCGCGCGGTTGACGCAGCTCGACGCCGGCGCTGCCGAGCTCGATGCCGTCCGTACTGCCGCGCGCGCCGCCCGTGCCGCGGCCCCCATCGTGGGCCCGGCCGACGACCACGCCGCCGCCGCCTCGGCGGTGGCTGCCGCTCAGCACCAAACCGAGCGCGCCGCAACAGAGTTCGCCGAGCTGCCCGAAGGCGCCGCACTCCTCGCACCCGACGCCGACCTCGACGCGGCGATCGACCGTTGGACGGGGGAGTCGGCACGGTGGGAGCCGCTCGCGCGGCGAGTCGGGCAGCGACCCGCCCTGCAGGCCGACATCGGCCGGCTCGATATCGAGATCTCCTCGGCGCATGAGCGATCCGAGAAGTTGACGCCGCTGCTCGAGGCGGCACCGGCCCGGCGGGCCGCCGCGGTGGCCGCCCTGGGTGCGGCGACCGAGGCAAAGGCGGTGGCGCAACGGTTGCACACCGAGCGTGATCGATGCGACGCGATGATCGCCGCCTTTGAGTCGCGCGCTGTTCTGGATACCGAGATCGCCACGGCCACAGCAGAATTGCAGACCGCTCACGATAGTTACAATGCGGCCCGTGAGCATCACCTCGACCTGCGCGAACAACGGATCGTCGGGATGGCCGGCGAGCTGGCCGCAGCGCTCGTCGACGGCGAACCCTGCATGGTGTGCGGCTCGGCCGCGCATCCGGCCCCGGCTGATGCAGGCGAGCAGATCGACGTCGCCAAGACCGCGGAATCTGCCGCCGCGCGCGCCGAGGACCGTGCCGCCGAGCGCCGCAACCGCGCGCAGACCGCGCTGGTAGCGCTGGGCGAACGCCGCACACATCTTGTCGAGGTCATCGGTGATGCATCGGCGGAGGCCGTCGATCGACGATCCGCCGCACTCGCCCGCGAACTCGCCGACGCGACGGCCCAGGTGGCGTCGATCCCGACGCTCGAACGCGCGGTCAACGCCATCGACGCCGAGGTCGAGGGATGGCGGACCGAACTGGGCCGGATCGGCGCCTCGAGATCGGGTCGGGTGGAGCGTCGCGCCGCGCTGCAGGAACAACTCGAGGCTCTCGATGCCGAGGTCGCGCACGCCACCGGCGGCCGCGTCGGGGTGGCCCAGCGACGCGCCGAGCTCGCCGAACTGTGTCGGCGTGCGCAAGGGCTGCGTGAGGCGCGGGCCGAGACGGGGCGTGCGCAGCGGCGCTGTGACGACCTTACGGAGCGGCTGCAAAAGCTGTGCGGTGAAGCAGGATTCGCCGACGTCGTCGCGGTGCGCGCGGCTGCGGCACCCCTGCAGCAGATCGATGGCTGGGACGAAGTGCTCTCTCGGGCCGCTGCAGCACGGGCCGGTGCACAAGAAACGCTCGCCGACGCCGAGGTCGCCGCCGCCATGGCCGCCGCTCCGGTCGACACCGCCGCCTTGACGGCAGTCCTGGCCGAAGCCCAGCAGCACCATGACACGGCGGCACGAGAACACGCCCTGGCCGTGCGCATCGCCACCCGGCTCGAAGAATTCGTGCCCCAGTTCTGGGCTGCGGTGGATGTTCTCGCCCCGGCGCGGGCACGGCACGCACGGGTACAGGGCCTCGCCGATCTCGTCGGCGGGCGCGGCCAGAACGCACGTCGGATGTCGCTGCACTCCTACGTGCTGGCGTCCCGGCTCGAGGAGGTGTTGGTCGCGGCATCGGCACGGTTGCGTCAGATGTCGTCGGGCCGTTATGAATTCGTCCATTCCGACGCGGCGGGACCGCGAGGCAGGCGCGGCGGCCTCGGCATCGAGGTGCACGACGAATACACCGGCGCGGTCCGCGCGGCGACCACGTTGTCGGGCGGCGAAACCTTCTTCGCCTCGCTGGCGCTCGCCCTCGGATTGGCCGATGTGGTGTCGGCCGAATCCGGTGGACGCGTCCTCGACACCATCTTCATCGATGAGGGTTTCGGCTCGCTCGACCCGGAGGCGCTCGATCTGGTGATGGGCGTGCTCGACGATCTCCGCTCCGGCGGGCGGGTGATCGGGGTGGTCAGTCACGTCGACGAAATGCGTGCGCGCATCCCGACCCAACTCCATGTGCTGCGCGGAACCAGCGGGTCCACCGTCCGGATGCACGGTGTGCTCGGCGTGTCATGACCAGCCGGATTGGGTCGCCACCCGTTGGTGCGCTACGCTGAGTGCCGCCCCGATGAGCCCCCGTAGCTCAGGGGATAGAGCGTCTGCCTCCGGAGCAGAAGGCCGTAGGTTCGAATCCTACCGGGGGCACCGTGACATCCCTTCCGGCCTCCGGCCGGTGTGCGCCTACTGTGTTTGAAAGAGATTCATGCAGGCGCATCGTCGATTCCATCCGTTTTCCCGGGACGCTAGAGCGTTCTACCGGTACAGGCGCTGCATGCGGTCCCACAGCAGAGCCTTCGGTGTGGAATCCATCTGCAATTCACGCATACACCGATCGAGGCGGTGAGGGTTTTCGCGGTGATAGTCGATGGCCTTGTCGAGGTCGCTGACCACAGACACCCCGTACGCTCCCTCTGCCTTGCTGACCGCCTCATCCATGAGGTTGTCATCGGGCTCGATCATGGCGAGGTCTATCAGGTCTCGGCTGAAAACGGAAGTGTCGGCCCACCTGTCGGAGTTCGCTAGAAGTTTGCTCGCCACCATGTCGAGAAGACACAGCGTTCTCATGCCACAGATCTCGTCGTCGGGGCCAGGGGTCTCGAAGCTGATGCGCCCCTCCGAAATGATCTCGAACTTGATGGGCACGCCTGCTGCTTCGAGTATTGCGCGTATCCCGTACTGATCGACCATGGGCTCGCGCAGCAGAGGTAGCTCGCGAACTGTGAGGGATTCGAATCCTGGGCCCTTGACCATCTCTCGCAGCTCTCGGTACCCGTCTGTACTGGACACCATGAAGTCGAGATCCAACGACTGTCTGAACTCTCCGAATCGGAGCGCTATCGCCGTCCCGCCGCCGAGATAGCACCTCGCGTCGAGGAACAATTCGCTGTTCAGTGACTCGAGAACTGTCTTGATGTGATTGTGATGGTCCCGGTTAAACAAGAAGCACTCCCTTGCTGTACTTGTCGGCGAGGGCATGGATCAGCGATCTTTCCTCGTCACCCATGGCGGCGTGATCAAGGTGGCGCCAGTTGCGCTCGTAGGTCCTCAGGGCCTCGAATCCACTCAGTCGGCAATCGGCATCGAGCTGCCAGGCCGCGGCACTCAACAGTGGGTAGTCGCCCACCCTCACTTCTTCCGGAACGACGTGATTCGCAGTTTCCACCTCACCGCTTTTCTCCGGCTGCGGACGAGTATTCGTCAGCTGAATGTGCAGACCGACAGCCTCGGCTGCATTCACGAGCGCTCCTACCGTGACCGACGCCGCTCCGCTTTCGATTCGATGGAATGTCACTCGGGACATTCCTGCGGACTCCGCCGTGACGGCTGCGCTCACCCCGAGCTGACGTCGGCGGCGACGGATGGCCGCGCCGACGGAGACCAACACAGCATGACCGGCATCGGATATGGCCGGATTCCTCGAAGGCATGTATCTCATTCTATGCAAAGGTGCTTGCAAGAAGTCCGCGATCAGGTGTTGAAGGTGAACATCGCGTCTCAGGTGTCGGCGCTGAATCCGCTCTCCACGCCCTCGGCCAGTCCGACGTAGAGACGGCGCCACGGATCGTCGCCGACCAAGGTCCACTCGTGTCCGCTGCCGACGGTGTCCTCGGCGACGAGGACCACACCGGGTTCGAGCCGGAACCTCTCGCCGTCGCGCGTCACGAAATCGAGGATTCCGGCGAGGGTGACGACGTACTGCCGCCGCGGTGCGGTGTGCCAGCCCAGGGAACCGCCGCTTCTCGTTTCCTGGTACACCGACGTCGTGGTGTCGACAGCGGCCGACCGCGTGCCGTTCTCCGCAAGGTCGATGTGGCCGTGTTCGACGTGGGAACGGCCGTCGGCGTCATTGGTGAGACGGATCGCACGAATCATGGGACAAGGGTAACGATCAGAAGAGTCCGACGCCGACCGTTGCCGCCGATTCCGCTGTTGCCGATTCCCTTGTCGCCGACTCGGTTGCCGCCGATTCCGTTGCCGCCGATTCCGTTGCCGCCGACTCCATGGACAGCAGTTGCCGGCACCGGTGGATTGCTACCGTCGGTCCATGTGTCGCTGGTTGGCCTACGCAGGTTCACCGATCCACCTCGAAGACCTGCTGACGCGGCCGTCGCACTCGCTGGTGGATCAGAGCTTCGAGGCCCGCCAGCTCTACCTTCCCGGTTCGCCGATGACAAAGATGATGCGCAACCACGACTGGCCGACCAACGCGGACGGATTCGGTTTCGGTTGGTACGGCGACCGCGACTTTCCGGGCAGGTATCGCCGACATCCGACCCGCATGGGGTGATCGCAACCTGCATCGTCTCGCCGAGCAGATCCGGTCACCGATGTTCCTGGCACACGTCCGCGCGGCGCTCGGCGGCACCGTCGAACGTGTCAACTGTCATCCCTTCCACCACGGCCGATGGCTGTTCCAGCACAACGGGGCAATCCCGCATTTTCCAGAACTCAAGCGAGAGTTGACCTTTGACATCTCGCCGGATCTGTACCCGTTTGTCGAGGGCAACGCCGACTCCGAGGTGTGCTTCCATCTCGCGCTGACCTATGGCCTCGAGACGGACCCGAAGAATGCGTTTGCGCGGATGGTCGGTCGCATCGAGGCGGCGCGTGCCGAGCACGGGATCGACGAGCCGTTCGTCGGCACGTTCTGTGCCGCCGACGGCGAGTCGATCCACGCGCTCCGGTATTCCAGCGACCGGTCGTCGCGCACGTTGTATCACTCCGTGGGTCACATGCGGCTCACGTCAGCCGATCACGGCGGCCGGATCGTGCTGCCCGACGATGGGCGCATCATCGTGTCCGAGCCGCTGGAACCGGAATACCGTGACACGCACTGGGCGGAGATCCCGGAGTGGTCGTTCGTCACCGTCCGGGCGGGAGCCGAGCCCGTCGTCGAGGACTTCGAACCTGCGACGTAGGCACGGCGATCCGCGGGACGGCGCGCAGCGCGAGCGAGCGGGGCCGGGCACCGGGTGAGCCGATTGTTCCCGACCAGCGTCGGGACCATAGGATGGTGTGTTGTGACTCCCGCCGATCTCGCCGTGTTGCTGAGTACTGTCACCCGCACCGTCGTGGCCGACCGTGGTCTCGACGCGTCGCTGGTGCCCGACTCCGTCGTCGTGGAGCGACCCCGTAACGCCGACCACGGTGACTACGCCACGAATGTCGCACTTCAGCTGGGCAAACGGCTCGGCGTCGTACCGCGCGATCTGGCCGGCTGGCTCGCCGACGCCTTCGCGGCCGCGGAGGGTATCGCCAAGGCCGAGGTGGCCGGGCCGGGCTTCGTCAACATCTGGCTGGCCGCGGCCGCCCAGAACACGGTGGTGGCCACGGTCCTCGAGCAGGGCCGCGAGTACGGCCGCGGCACCGAGTTCGGCGACAAGGTGATCAACCTCGAATTCGTCTCGGCCAACCCGACCGGCCCCATCCACCTCGGCGGCACCCGCTGGGCGGCGGTCGGCGATGCACTCGGCCGCGTGCTCGCCGCGCGCGGTGGCCGGGTCACCCGCGAGTACTACTTCAACGACCACGGCTCCCAGATCGACCGCTTCGCGCGGTCATTGGAGGCCGCGGCGCTCGGGCAGCCCACCCCCGAGAACGGGTACGCAGGCGAATACATCGTCGACATCGCCCAACAGGTCGTCGAGACGGTTCCCGCTGTGCTCGACCAGCCGCCCGCCGAGCGGGTGGAGACGTTCCGGGCCGAGGGCGTCACGTTGATGTTCGACCACATCAAGACCAGCCTGCACGAGTTCGGGACCGACTTCGATGTCTTCACCCACGAGAACAAGATGTTCGAGACGGGGCTGGTCGAGGAGTGCATCGCCGAACTCAAGGGCAACGGCAACCTCTACGAGTCCGACGGCGCATGGTGGCTGCGCACCACGGCGTTCGGCGACGACAAGGACCGCGTCGTCATCAAGAGCGACGGCGACGCCGCTTACATCGCCGGCGACATCGCCTACTACCGCGACAAGCGCAACCGCGGCTTCAACCTGTGCATCTACATGCTCGGCGCCGATCATCACGGCTACATCAAGCGGCTCAAATCCGCGGCGGCCGCACTCGGCGACGATCCGGACACCGTCGAGGTGCTGATCGGGCAGATGGTGAACCTCGTCCGCGACGGCAAACCGGTGCGGATGAGCAAACGGGCGGGCACGGTGATCACCCTCGACGATCTCGTCGACGCGGTCGGGGTGGACGCGGCGCGGTACGCGCTGATCCGCTCGTCCATCGACGTCAACATCGACATCGATCTCGACCTGCTCGCGCGGCAATCCAACGACAACCCGGTCTACTACGTGCAGTACGCGCACGCTCGGCTCGCCGCGCTCGGGCGCAACGCCGACGAGCTGGGACTCACCCCGCAGATCGAGCACCTCGACCTGCTCGACACCGCCGAAGAGGGCGACCTGATCAAGACGATCGGCGATTTCGACGAGGTCGTCACGACCGCGGCGGCCCTGCGTGAACCGCATCGCGTGTGCCGGTACCTGGAAACCCTCGCGGGCACCTATCACCGCTTCTATGCACGGTGCCGGGTACTGCCGCAGGGCGACGAGGAGCCCGGAGACATCCATCGGGCCCGGCTGGCACTGTGTGCGGCGAGCCGCCAGGTGCTGGCCAATGGGCTCGAGCTGGTCGGCGTGAGCGCACCGGAGCGGATGTGAACGCGCATCCGGCCGGGCCACGGCACGCGGAGCTGGTGGCCGCACCGCATCTGGCCCAGAAGCCCAACGATCCGGCGGCGCTCGCCGAGATCCCGGCGCAGGTGTGGCCGCGCAACGCCGCCCGTGACGAGGACGGCGAGTTGCAGATCGCGGGAGTCGGCGTCACCGAACTGGCGGAAACCTTCGACACGCCGCTGTTCGTCATCGACGAGTCCGATTTCCGGTCGCGCTGCGCGGACATGCTCGACGCCTTCGGCCCGTACGGCCGTGTGCACTACGCGTCGAAAGCCTTCCTGTGCACCGAGATCGCGCGCTGGGTCGACGAGGAAGGACTGTCGATCGACGTGTGTTCCGGCGGTGAACTCGCCATCGCGCTGCGGGCCGGGTTCCCGCCCGAACGGATCGCGTTCCACGGCAACAACAAGAGCGTTGCCGAACTCGCTGCCGCCCTCGATGCGGGGGTGGGCCACATCATCTGTGACTCGATGAACGAGATCGATCGGCTCGACGCGCTGGCCGGTGAACGCGGACTCGTGGCCGACGTGCTGATCCGCGTCACCGTCGGCGTGGAGGCGCACACCCACGAATTCATCGCCACCGCTCATGAGGACCAGAAGTTCGGGTTCGCGCTCGCCGGCGGCGTGGCGATGGACGCGGTGCGCCGCGTCTTCGCCACCGACAACCTCCGGCTGGTGGGACTGCACAGTCATATCGGCTCGCAGATCTTCGATCTCGACGGCTTCGAACTCGCTGCCCACCGCGTTCTCGGACTGCTCCACGATGTGGTCGCCGAATTCGGCGTCGAGAAGACGTCGCAGATATCTGTCGTGGATCTCGGTGGGGGACTGGGTATCTCGTACGTTCCCGAGGATCGCCCGTTGCCGATCGTCGCAGTGGCCGAGAAGCTCGCCGAGATCGTGGCCCGCGAGTCGGCGGCGGTCGGGCTGCCGATGCCGACGATCGCCGTCGAGCCCGGGCGTGCCATCGCCGGTCCCGGCACCATCACGCTCTACCGCGTCGGCACCATCAAAGACGTCGCACTCGGTGGCGGTGCGATCCGCCGCTACGTCTCCGTCGACGGCGGGATGAGCGACAACATCCGGACGGTCCTCTACCAGGCCGAGTACGACGTCCGGCTGGTCTCACGGGTGTCGCAGGCCCCGGCCGCGGTGAGCCGCGTCGTCGGAAAGCACTGTGAGAGCGGCGATATCGTGGTCAAGGACTGCTGGCTGCCAGAAGACCTGGTACCCGGTGATCTGATCGGCGTGGCCGCGACCGGCGCCTACTGTTACTCGATGTCCTCGCGCTACAACCTGGTGACGCGCCCGGCCGTGGTCGGCGTCGCCGACGCGCAGGCCCGGGTGATTCTGCGGCGTGAGACCATCGACGATTTCCTGAGGCTGGAGGTGACCTAGGTGAACCCGACACACGACCCCACCGGGGCGAGCACGGGCGGGCGCCCCATCGGCCTTGCTGTGCTCGGCATGGGCAATGTGGGCACCGAGGTCGTGCGCATTTTCGACGAGAGCGCCGATGACCTGCGCGCCCGCGTCGGTGCGCCGCTCGAGTTGCGTGGGGTGGCCGTCCGCGACCTCACCAGGGCGCGTGGCATCGCTGCCGAGTTGCTGACCGACGACGCCGAATCCCTGGTCACCCGAGATGATGTCGACATCGTCGTGGAGCTGATGGGCGGGATCGATCCGGCCCGCGGACTGATCCGCGCGGCGCTCGAGAGCGGCAAGTCGGTCGTCACCGCCAACAAGGCGTTGCTCGCCGAGTACACCGGTGAGCTGGCGACGGCCGCCGCCGATGCCAAGGTCGATCTCTACTTCGAGGCCGCGGTCGCCGGCGCGATCCCGGTGATCCGGCCGCTGATGCAGTCGCTGGCCGGCGACACCGTCGAACGCGTGGCAGGAATCGTCAACGGCACCACCAACTTCATCCTCTCCGCGATGGACGAGACCGGTGCCGACTATGCCGAGACCCTTGCCGAGGCGGGGCGGCTCGGATATGCCGAGGCCGATCCCACCGCCGACGTCGAGGGCTACGACGCCGCCGCCAAGGCGGCGATCCTCGCCTCGATTGCCTTCCACACCCGCATCACCGCCGCCGACGTGTTCCGGGAGGGCATCTCCTCGGTCACCGCCGCCGACCTCGTCGCCGCCCGGAAATTCGACTGCACCGTGAAACTGCTGTCGATCTGCGAGCGGATTCGGGACGCCGATGGCAAGCAACGGGTTTCGGCTCGCGTCTATCCGGCGCTCATTCCGCTGTCGCATCCGTTGGCCACGGTCAACGGTGCGTTCAACGCGGTGGTCGTCGAGGCGCGCAGCGCCGGCCGGCTGATGTTCTACGGACAAGGCGCAGGCGGGGCACCGACCGCCTCGGCGGTGCTGGGCGATCTGGTGATGGCCGCCCGCAACAAGGTTCACGGCGGTCGTGGACCGCTGGAGTCGACCTACGCGAAGCTGCCCGTAGCCCCGATCGACGATGTGACCACCCGCTACTACGTGTCGATGCGGGTCGCCGACCGTCCGGGCGTGCTGGCCCAGATCGCCAACGAGTTCTCCAAGCGTTCGGTGAGTCTGGCCGCCGTGCGGCAGGAAGGCGCAGGCGACGACGCCCGGCTGATCGTCGTGACCCACCGGGCGCCCGACCGTGCGCAGTCGGAATGTGTTGCGGCCCTGAAAGACATGGACGCCGTGCTGATGGTGTCGAGCGTATTGCGAATGGAAGGTACCGATGACTGACGCCCCCTCAACCCCGCTCGCGCCCGTGCATTCGGGCTGGCCCGGACTCATCGAGGCCTACCGTTCACGGCTCCCGGTGGGCGACGACTGGAAGGTGGTCACCCTCCTCGAGGGCGCCACCCCGCTCGTCGCGGCACCGTATCTGTCCGAGCTGACCGGGTGCGAGGTGTACCTGAAGGTCGAGGGCCTCAATCCCACCGGCTCGTTCAAGGACCGGGGCATGACCATGGCCGTGTCCAATGCGGTCAACAACGGCAAGACCGCCGTGCTGTGCGCCTCGACCGGCAACACGTCGGCGTCGGCGGCCGCGTATGCCACCCGGGCCGGGATCACCTGCGCCGTCCTCATTCCGCAGGGCAAGATCGCCATGGGCAAACTTGCCCAGGCAGTCATGCACGGCGCCAAGATCATCCAGGTGCAGGGCAACTTCGACGACTGCCTGGAACTCGCCCGCAAGGCCACCGCGGAATTCACCGAGATCGAGCTCGTCAACTCGGTGAACCCCGCGCGTATCGAGGGCCAGAAGACCGCGGCCTTCGAAATCGTCGACGTTCTCGGCCGCGCGCCCGACGTGCACGCGTTGCCGGTTGGCAACGCGGGCAACATCACCGCCTATTGGAAGGGCTACTCGGAGTATCACGCCGACGGGATCGCCTCGTCGCTGCCGCGGATGCTCGGCGTGCAGGCGGCCGGTGCGGCGCCCCTCGTCAGCGGAGCGCCCGTCGCCGATCCCGAGACCATCGCCACCGCGATCCGCATCGGCAACCCGGCCAGCTGGCATCAGGCCGTCGCCGCCAAGGACTCCTCCGGCGGCCAGTTCCGGGCGGCCACCGACGAAAAGCTCTTGGAGGCATACCGTTTGATCGCCGGACACGAAGGCGTATTCGTCGAGCCGGCGTCGGCGGCAAGCGTCGCGGGACTGCTCGCGGCGCGCGCGGACGGCTGGATTCGCGCCGGTGAGACCGTGGTGTGCACGGTGACCGGCAACGGACTCAAGGATCCCGATACGGCGTTGTCGGGGATGCCCGATGTCGAGGCGATCGAGGTCGATCCGGTGGCGGTGGCTCATGCGCTCGGCGTCGCCTGAGCCCCGCATGGTCACCCCCGATACCGTCTATAGGCAGCTGCCCGAAGGCATTTCGACTCGAGTGCGGGTACCCGCATCCAGTGCCAACCTCGGACCGGGCTTCGATTGCCTGGGTATCGCACTGGGCGTTCACGATGAGGTGAGCGTGGTGACCACCGACTCTGGGCTGTCGGTGGAGGTCGTCGGCGAGGCCGCCGACCGAGTGGCGCTCGACGCCAATCACCTCGTGGTCCGCGCCATTCTGAGTGGCCTGGCGCGCGCCGGCTTCTCGGCGCCGGGACTGCATGTGCGCTGCGCCAACGTCATTCCACATTCCCGGGGGCTGGGATCGTCGGCGGCCGCGGCGGTGTCGGGGCTCGCCGCCGCCTCGGGTCTGCTGTCGGCGTCGGGCCTGGGCCGGCCGCTCACCGATGACGAGCTGGTCCAATTCTCGAGCGAGTTCGAGGGTCATCCCGACAACGCCGCGGCTTCGGTACTCGGTTCGGCGGTGGTGACCTGGTCTGAACGCGTCGACGGCCTCGCCCGGTATCAGGCCCGCAAGCTGCGGGTTCACCCCGACATCTGCGCGACTGTCTTCGTACCGTCGACGGAGTCCTCGACGGCCTATACCCGTGGGTTGCTGCCTGACGAGGTGCCGCGCGCCGACGCGGTTCATAACGTCAGTCGCGCTGCGCTGGCGGTGGTGGCACTCACCGAGGACCCGGACGCGTTACTCGCCGCAACCGAGGACCGCCTGCACCAGCCATACCGCGCCGAGGCCATGGTTCCCACCGCCGAGCTGGTCGCGGCCCTGCGCTCACGCGGGCACGCGGCGACGGTGTCGGGTGCCGGTCCGAGCGTATTGGTACTCGGTGCCGGTGCGTTGCCCGCGCAAGCCCGCGACCTGGGCGTCGAGTTCGGATTCGTCCCGCAGGCGGTAGAGATCGCGGGCGGAGTGGAGATAGGCTGACGTGGTCTGGCCTCCGGAGCAGAATTGGTTGGCTGCGCGGGCCGGCGTGGGGCGGCCGGGAACAAGAGGACGAGACGGCGTGTTGCTCAGTCTGAGGCTGCGCGTTATCATATGCTCGTCTAGCCGCGAAGGCTCGTTCAGCCTTGTTCTCGGGTGATCAGCGATCGGCAACTCCGATCCACAGTGAAACGAACGGTTCACCGATACCGACCCGATCATCACGTTCTCGAGCCGGCAGTTACTGGCGCACTCGAGTACAGGAGTGACACTCGCAGCCCGGACCATGATCTCTCACCCGTCCACCGAGGGCGGGAATACCTGGCAGACCTCGGGATATTCCGGGGCCGAAGGTGGAATGAAGCCCCTTGCGGCAACGGTTTGCAAGGGAATGAAAGGACATCCGTGACCGATACGGACCTGATCACGACACCCGCTTCCGCAGACTCCAGCCCCGAAGCGGGCAGTACCGCGCCCAAGACTCGCACCCGCACCGGTTTGTCCGGCATGGTGCTGAGTGAACTGCGCGCCCTGGCCGGGGAACTCGGAATCAAGGGGACTTCCGGGATGCGTAAGGGCGATCTGATCGCCGCAATCAAAGAACGTCAGGCGGGTGGCTCGCCGAAGGTCGTCGAGCAGGCGAAGGCGAGGTCCCCTCAGCAGATGACGATCGCCGGCGACGAGCCGGCGGCTCGTCCCACGCGCACCCGTTCGACCAAGAGCGCTGCGGCCGTCCGGTCCGATGCGTTGCCACCGGCGGCCACCGGCGACGTGGCCGCCGCGGACGCCGGTGTCGCCCCGAAGCGGGGCGGTGAGCAGAAGTCCGCCGAGAGTGCCGTCGGAGAACAGAACGCGGGTGTTGCCACGCCCGCCGGCGAGCCTGCGGAGGAGCCGGCTCGGACCGAGCGCCGCGACAACCACGCCGAGTACGCCGACGGTGACGACGGGCAGGGCAACCAACGCAACCGGACCCGGAACCGCAACAACAACCAGAATCGCGACAATCGCGAGGGCGGCCAGAATCGCGACAATCGCGAGGGCGGCCAGAATCGCGACGGTGGCAACCAGGCAGGTGGCCAGGGTCAGGGCGGCCACGGCGGAAACAGCCGCGACAACAACCGTGACGATGACGAGCAGAACGGTCGTCGTCGAGGTCGTAGGTTCCGCGAGCGCCGTCGTGGGCGCGACCGCGAGAACACCTCGGGCGAGCCGCAGATCTCCGAGGACGATGTTGTCGCACCCGTCGCGGGCATTCTCGATGTCCTCGACAACTACGCATTCGTGCGTACTTCCGGCTATCTTGCCGGCCCCAACGACGTCTACGTGTCGATGAACCTGGTGCGCAAGAACGGATTGCGCCGCGGTGACGCGATCACCGGCGCGGTCAAGGTGCAGCGCGAGGGTGAGCAGTCCAATCAGCGCCAGAAGTTCAATCCGCTGGTGCGCCTGGACACGGTCAACGGCGCCGAGGTGGAAGCCGCGAAGAAGCGACCCGAATTCGGCAAGCTGACGCCGCTCTACCCGAACCAGCGACTGCGCCTGGAAACGACCCCGGACCGGTTGTCGACGCGCGTGATCGACCTGATCATGCCGATCGGCAAGGGGCAGCGCGCGCTGATCGTGTCGCCGCCCAAGGCGGGTAAGACCACGATCATCCAGAACATCGCGAACGCGATCACGACCAACAATCCCGAATGCCATCTCATGGTCGTGCTCGTCGACGAGCGGCCCGAAGAGGTCACCGACATGCAGCGTTCGGTCAAGGGCGAGGTCATCGCCTCGACCTTCGACCGCCCGCCGTCAGATCACACGTCGGTCGCCGAACTCGCCATCGAACGCGCGAAGCGACTTGTCGAGGGCGGCAAGGACGTTGTGGTTCTTCTCGACTCGATCACCCGCCTCGGCCGCGCCTACAACAACGCCTCGCCGGCGTCGGGACGCATCCTTTCCGGTGGTGTGGACTCGACCGCGCTGTACCCGCCGAAGCGATTCCTCGGTGCGGCGCGCAACATCGAGAACGGTGGCTCGCTGACGATCATCGCCTCGGCACTCGTCGAGACGGGCTCCACCGGTGACACCGTGATCTTCGAGGAGTTCAAGGGCACCGGCAATGCCGAGCTGAAACTCGATCGCAAGATCGCCGACCGACGGGTGTTCCCCGCGGTCGACGTCAACCAGTCGAGCACGCGTAAGGACGAGCTGCTGATGTCGCCTGAAGAGTTCGGGATCGTCTACAAGCTGCGTCGTGTGCTGAGCGGGCTGGACTCACAGCAGGCCATCGATCTGCTGATCAGCCAGCTCAAGAGGACCAAGACCAACATCGAGTTCCTGATGCAGGTGCAGACCAACGCACCGGGGGCGATGAAGGACGATTGACCCACGCTGCGGCGGCTCCGGTGGCCGCCGCGGCACGGGAATGTTCGCGCAGGGCGGCCTGTTGTAGCGCCTGTACGGATCAGTTTCCGCATGTCATGGCCGCTGTTCGGCGATTTCTGTCGGACGCGGTGAACGTGGCATACTGATCGGTCGAGTCCGGTTCCGGTTCACACCGACGATCCACGTCGGTGACCCGGCGACCATGAGAAAGGGACACCAAGATGAAGCAGGGAATCCATCCCGATTACCACGCGACCACCGTCGTGTGCGGTTGCGGCAATACTTTTGAGACCCGCAGCACCGCCGAGAACGGTCGCATCAACGTTGAGGTCTGCTCGCAGTGCCACCCGTTCTACACGGGTAAGCAGAAGATCCTCGATACCGGCGGACGCGTCGCACGGTTCGAGGCTCGCTACGGCAAGCGCAAGAAGGCAGACACCGCCAAGTAGGCCCGCCGACGACGCCCGCCCGGTCCACGACCGGCCGGGCGTCGTCTGTTTTTGTGCGCCACTATCGCCGACTACACCGATAAGCCTGTGTTCGCGCCGCGCCGCGATGCAGGACGAAGAACGAGGAGCTTAGCGACGACGTGATGAGGACGAAGAGCGGTGCAGGTGGGCGTGAACACTCGCGCGGACGGAGTCCGCGCCAAGAGTAGAGTGTTCGCGCCGCGCCGCGATGCAGGACGAAGAACGAGGAGCGTAGCGACGACGTGATGAGGACGAACAGCGGTGCGTGAAGGCGCAGATACCCGCGCGGACGGAGTCCGCGCCAACAGCTCAAGCATCGACGATGTCCTCGCCGAGTATGCCGGCTTGGAGCAGCAGCTCGCGGATCCGTCGTTGCATGATGATCCCTCGACGGCCCGACGGGTCGGTAAGCGTTTTGCCGAGCTTGCGCCGATCATGTCGACTTACCGCAGGTTGCAGGTGACTCGTGACGATCTTTCGGCGGCCCGTGAGCTGGCTGCCGATGATGCGGCGTTTGCCGAGGAGATCCCGGGTCTCGAGGAGACGGCCGCCCAGCTCGATGCGACGTTGACCGATCTGCTTGCGCCGCGTGATCCCCACGATGGCGACGATGTGGTGTTGGAGATCAAATCCGGTGCGGGCGGCGAGGAGTCGGCATTGTTCGCGTCGGATCTGGCACGGATGTACGCGAAGTACTGCGAGCGCCACGGATGGAAGGCCGAGGTTCTCGGTGTCACCGAGTCCGATCTGGGTGGCTATAAGGAAGCGACGCTGTCGATCCGGGCGCGCGAGGCCTCGCGCGATGGGGTGTGGTCGCGGTTGAAGTTCGAGGGTGGTGTGCACCGGGTGCAGCGTGTGCCGGTCACCGAGTCGCAGGGCCGCATCCACACGTCGGCGGCGGGCGTGCTCATCTATCCCGAGCCTGAGGAGACCGAACAGGTCCAGATCGACGAGTCGGATTTGCGTATCGACGTCTACCGCTCGTCGGGCAAGGGTGGCCAGGGCGTCAACACGACCGATTCGGCGGTGCGCCTCACGCATCTGCCCACCGGCATCGTCGTCACGTGTCAGAACGAGCGGTCGCAGTTGCAGAACAAGGCGCGTGCCATGCAGGTGCTCGCCGCGCGGCTGCAGTCGGCGGCCGAGGAGCAGGCGCAGGCGGCGGCCGCGCAGGGCCGGGCCGCGCAGGTCCGCACCGTTGATCGCTCGGAGCGGATCCGTACCTATAACTTCCCGGAGAACCGAATCACCGATCACCGCATCGGTTTCAAGGCCAACAACCTCGATGCCGTGCTCGACGGGGAGATGGATGCGTTGCTCGACGCGCTGGTCGCCGCGGATCGTCGGACCCGCCTCGAGGCGCAGTGAGCCGAGCGGTCCGGGTCGCGATCGATGATGCCTCGGCGATGCTCGCGGCTTCGGGTGTGGATTCGCCGCGGGCCGACGCCGAGTGGCTGCTCGCTCACGTCCTGGGAGTGTCACGGGGGCGTCTGCTGGTGGCCGACGACCTCGATGATGTGACCGCGCACGAGTTCGACGAGCTCGTCGGCGCTCGTGCCCGTCGGGTTCCGTTGCAGCATCTCACCGGCTCGGCGTCGTTCGGCCCGGTGGATCTGTTGGTCGGGCCGGGGGTGTTCGTGCCTCGCCCGGAGACCGAGCTTCTCTACGAATGGGCGGTCGGGCAAGCGCGGGCGGCGATCGGTGCCGGGGCGTTCGGCGGACCGGGGGAGACCCTCACGATCGTGGACCTGTGCAGCGGCAGTGGGGCGCTCGCCATCGCGCTGGCGGTCGCGGTGCCGTCGGCCCGGCTTCATGCGGTGGAGAAGTCGGACGAGGCGGCGAAGTGGTTGTGCCGCAATGTTGAACGGGCTGGTCTGCGCGATCGCGTTGGAATTCATGTGGGCGATGCGACGGATTCGCGCGCGGTGTTGTCGTTTTTGGACGGCCCGGTCGAGTTGGTGGTGAGCAACCCCCCATACGTCCCGCGGAACGCCGCCGTGTCGCGCGAGGTGCTCGCCGATCCCGAGATGGCGGTCTTCGGGGGTGACGACGGTATGTCGGTGATCACGCCGATGGTGGAGGTGATCGCGCAGA
The DNA here is from genome assembly GCF_049847065.1 of Gordonia sp. DT219. Classification (NCBI taxonomy): domain Bacteria; kingdom Bacillati; phylum Actinomycetota; class Actinomycetes; order Mycobacteriales; family Gordoniaceae; genus Gordonia; species Gordonia sp. DT219. Next base: position 120,141 of record NZ_JBNCNR010000010.1, read on the forward strand.
TCTTGTGTCCAGGGGGTCAGGTCGGTATCGAACATGACGACTCCACTTCCGGATCGGTGGTCGGGGCGGTGGCGGCGACCGGCGCCTTTGCCGGGGCGGAGGTGCATCGAGATCTCGTGGGACGGCCGCGGTTCGTCACCGCGCGACGGCGCGCCGGATGGGCCTCGGAGAGTAGTGCGCCGGGCGCCGATGATGCGCGTGCGAGGATGGATCGGTGAGCTCACTTTTCGACTGCACAGAACCCGACCAGCGAGCCACCGGGATTCGCGCGGCGGTCGGCGCTGCCAAGGCCGGTCGGCTGATTGTCATGCCCACTGACACGTTGTACGGAATAGGTTGCGACGCATTCGATTCCGCTGCGGTCACCGAGCTGTTGGCGGCCAAGGGACGTGGCCGCGACATGCCGGTGCCGGTGCTGGTCGGCTCCTGGCACACCGTCGACGGCCTCGTACTCGGTGTCGGCTCCCAGACGCGCGCGCTCGTGGAGGCCTTCTGGCCGGGCGGGTTGTCGCTGGTGGTTCAGCAGGCGCCGTCGCTGGCCTGGGACCTCGGCGACACCGAGGGGACCGTGATGCTGCGCATGCCGCTGCATCCGGTCGCCATCGAGATTCTGCGCGAGGTCGGCCCGATGGCCGTGTCGAGCGCCAACGTCTCGGGCCAACCGCCGTCGACCACCGCGGAGCAGGCCCGCGCTCAGCTCGGCGACTCCGTGTCGGTGTACCTCGATGGCGGCACATCGGCGAAGGCTCAGCCGTCGACGATCGTGGATCTGACCGGGCGCGCGCCGCGCATATTGCGGGAAGGAGCGGTCAGCGTCGAGGACATCGCCGAGGTTCTCGATGTCGGGCCGGCCGATCTGGTACAGCGGTGATCCACGCCGGCATCGACGGCGACCCGATCGATGCGGAGCTCGGTGCGTTGGTCGACCGCGAAACCCGGCGTCGCGCAGAGACATTGCAGTTGGTGGCCGGCGAAACGATCGCGAGCCCGGCGGTGCGCCGCATCCTTGCGACATCACTGAGTGACACCTACGCCGAAGGTTATCCGGGTGCCAGGTATCAGGGTGGATGCGAGGTCGTCGACGAGATCGAAGAGCTTGCCATCGCCCGGGCGACGAAGTTGTTCGGTGCCGAATACGTCAACGTGCAGCCGGTGTCGGGAACCGCGGCGGCCTCCGCGGTGTACGCCGCATTCGCCCAGCCCGGCGACCCGGTGTTGTCGCTGCGCCTGGATCACGGGGGCCATCAGACCCACGGCTCCCGGGCGAACTTCTCCGGTCGCTGGTTCAACCCGATTCGGTATTCGGTGTCGGAATCGGATGAGCTGATCGACTACGACCAGATTCGTGATCTCGCACTGCTTCATCGGCCACGGTTGTTGATCGCGGGCTCGGCGATGTATTCGCGACTGATCGACTTCCCCGCACTCCGGGCGATCGCCGACGAGGCGGACTGCATCCTCTGGGTCGACGCCGCCTACCTCGGCGGACTCGTCGCCGGCGGATCGGCCCCGAATCCGGTCCCATACGCCGATGTGGTGACACTGGTCACGCACAAGGTGTTGCGGGGGCCGCGGGGCGGTGTGCTGCTCGGCGCGGGTGTCCACGGTCCGGCGCTGCAGAAGGCGGTGTTCCCCTTCACCCAGGGAGCCCCGGCGATGAACGTCGTCGCCGCAAAGGCAGCAGCGTTCGCCGAGGCCGCGTCGGGGGAGTTCGCCGCGCACGTGGGTGCGGTGGTGGCCAACGCGCGGGCGCTGTGCGCCGCACTGACCGAGCGCGGGCTGCGCATCGTCAGTGGTGGTACGGACACCCATCTCGCGGTGGTCGACGTGTCCGCGTCGGGCCTCAGTGGCGTCGAGGCGCAGCGACGCCTGCACGAGGCGGGCATCGTGGTCGACAAGGCGGTACTCCCGTTCGATCCACGTCCGGCGACCGAGGGCTCGGCCATCCGCATCGGCACGCCGATCGCCACCCTTGCCGGCAGCGACGTGGACACGATGGGGCAGATCGCCGAATGGATGGTCGAGGCACTGTCCGACCCGGCCGAACACGCACGGATCCGTGCCTCGATCGCCGAGTTGCTCGCCGGGTAGCCTGATCGGGTGCCCGATCCCCTCGTAGTTCACCGTGCCCTGGCCATGAGTGACGCGGCCATGAGTGACGCGGTCATGAGCGATACGGCCATGAGTGACACGGCCATGGATGATGTGGCGCCGGATGATGTGGCGGCGAGTCGTACACGATGAGTGTGGTCGATCCCGGCATGGGGCAGGCGTTCTCGTTGCTGGCCGCGGGCGAGGTCAGCGGCGGTGCGGGTGTGCCCTTCCGTGAGTTGCTGCTCGTCGGACTCAGTGCCGCCGCCGTCACGTACCTGCTCACGTCGGCGGTGCGGGTGATCGCGATCAAGGTCGGCGCGGTCGCGGTGCCCCGTGCACGCGACGTCCATCTGATCCCCACCCCGCGGATGGGCGGTCTGGGTATGTTCGCCGGCATCGTCGCCGCGGTCGCTCTTGCGGCAAACCTGCCGGCCCTCAACCGGGGATTTGCCTACACCAACGACATCGGGGCAGTGATCTCGGCAGGTGCGGTGATCGTGATCGTCGGCGTCATCGACGATCGGTGGGGGCTCGACGCGCTGACCAAGTTCGTCGGTCAGCTCACCGCAGCCGGGGTGATGGTGATCATGGGGGTGAGCTGGTTGCAGATCCCGGTGCCGTTCGGTGACATCGGGACGATCGTCTTGGATCCCTTTCAATCCGGCCTGCTGACCGTGGTCATCACCGTGGCGACGATCAACGCCATCAACTTCATCGACGGTCTCGACGGTCTCGCCGCCGGCCTGGGATTCATCGCGGCATCGGCGATCTGCTTGTTCTCGCTGGGACTGCTGCGCGACCGGGGCGGAGATGTCAGTTACTACCCGCCCGCACTCATCTCGGTGGTGCTCGCCGGCGCATGTCTGGGATTCCTGCCGCACAATTTCTCACCGGCGCGAATCTTCATGGGCGATTCCGGGGCGATGCTCATCGGACTGATGCTTGCGGCCGCGTCGACCAGCGCGTCGGGCCGTATCGCGGTCAACGCCTATGGCTCGGCCGACGTCTTCACACTGTTGCTTCCACTGATCCTGGTGGCGGCGATCGTATTCGTGCCGATGCTCGACATGCTGATGGCCATCATCCGGCGGACGCGGGCCGGGGTCGGGTTCTACACACCCGACAAGATGCATCTGCATCATCGATTACTCGAGCTCGGCCATTCACAGCGACGAGTCGCGATCATCATCTACCTGTGGGTGGCGATCCTGGCGTTCTCGGCGGCCGCGAGCACGTTGTTCCCGATATCTGTGGTCGCCCCGGCATTCGCGGGCGGCCTCGTCCTGGCGATGTTGGCGACCATGGCGCCGCGACTGTCGCGGCGCATTGCCCAGATGCGGACGGCTCACGCGGGACCGGTGGTCCGCGCTCCGCGGCAATGACTGTCCACCGGCGACCACTGTTCCACAGGGCCGGGTAATCCGGAGGTAAAGACCATGTACTATTGCCGGTAGTAGTTCGGTGGCGCTCGTTTCGGCGCCGCGGACAACGGATCGGCCCGTCGGGCCGGTCTACCCAGCTGCTCCGATGCGGTCGCCCCCTGGTGGGGCGGTCACAGGGGCTTGGTAGGGTCTCAACAACGCGGAGCGTACGCGCGGTGGCTCTCGGCTGCCATCAGCTACGCTCGATGCCGTCTGCCGTCCCCACGGCGGGGTTCGAAGGAGAGGTGAGGAGAGGCGATGACGACATCTGCCCCCGATTCGGCTCCCGTCTATTACCCGACCGCACCCACCGGTCTGGTTCGCCCCGGGATCATTGCCGGCGCCTTCACGATGATCGTGGCGGGCGTGTCGATCTATGTGGGACATTTTCTCTTCGCGATCTTCTTCGCGGTGGGGGTCGTGGCTGTGCTGCTCAACGCGAAGATGGTCACCATGGCCGTCTCGCGAGTCGCCGCCGAGTCCGATCCCCGCAAAAAGCTGTTGGCCGTCAATTCCGCGCTGCGGCTCGGTGTGATCACCGCGCTGGCCCTGGCCGCAGCCATTCTGGTCCGGCCCGAGGGGCTGGGCGTGATGTTCGGACTCGCTTTGGGCCAGGTGGTTCTGGTACTCAACACGGTGATTCCGGTGATGAAAGGACTTCGTAAGCAGTTATGACCGCACCGTCTGACGCGCTGTACCTGGCCGAGGCCAAGATCGAGGTCGGCCACCACCAAGAGGTGGAGTGGCTGGGCATGACCTGGAATATGGACACGATCATCTCCGCCGCGATCGCCGCGGTCATCGTGATCGCGCTCGCATTCTTCGTCAAGGCCAGGATGACCTCGCGCCGGCCCAACACCGTGCAGCTGTACTTCGAGGTCATCACCGTCCAGATGCGCAACCAGATCGAGAGCGCGATCGGGATGAAGATCGCGCCGTTCGTGCTGCCGCTGGCGGTGACACTGTTCACCTACATTTTGATCGTCAACTGGTTCTCGGTGCTGCCGGTGCAATACGCGACCGGCAGCGGAGCGACGCACGAGTTGATCGGGCCGGCATCCGGTGACGCCAACTTCACCTACGCGCTCGCGATCCTTGTGTTCGTCTGGTACCACGCAGCCGGTATGCGCCGGCGCGGACCGTTGCGTCACCTCGGCAAGCTGGTCAAGGGACACGCCGCAGGCCTGGCCCCGATCAACATCATCGAGGAGATCGCAAAGCCGCTGTCGCTGTCTCTCCGACTTTTCGGCAACCTGTTTGCCGGTGGCGTCATGGTCGCCCTGATCGCGTTGTTCCCCGCCTACATCCTGTGGGCACCGAACGCGATCTGGAAAGCCTTCGACATGTTCATCGGACTCATCCAGGCATTCATCTTCGCACTGCTGACAATCCTCTACTTCAGTCAGGCGATGGAGGACGAGAAGCACTAGCACCACCGGCCGGTGCGCACGAGAGGTAAGCGCCGGCCACCCGAAACCCATCCCCCTATATAGACAAGGTCGGCCCGGCCGACCGGACCCACAGACCTGGCAACCAAGAGTGCCAGTTCCACCCGAAAGGAAAGATCTCAATGGATCCGAATCTGGTTAGCATGGGCGCGTTGATCGGCGGCGGCCTCATCATGGGCGGCGGCGCGATCGGTGCCGGCATCGGTGACGGTATCGCCGGCTCGCAGCTCATCGCCGGTATCGCCCGGCAGCCGGAGGCCCAGGGACGTCTGTTCACACCGTTCTTCATCACCGTCGGTCTGGTCGAGGCGGCGTACTTCATCAACCTCGCCTTCATGGCGCTGTTCGTGTTCGCCAACCCCGCTCAGACCTACGGCGCATCCTGAGCCGAAGCGTCGTCCGTACAGCTGCAGTAGTTCGAAATCCCGATAGGGGACATCCAAAATGATGAGTCTCGCCGCAGAAGAAGCCGGGGAGAAGACGTCCAACTTCCTCATCCCGAACGGCACGCTGATCGCGTGCCTGCTGATCTTCGTCGTCGTCCTGATCGTCATCCGCGCGTTCGTCGTCCCGCCGATCCTGAAGGTGCTCGACGAACGCGACGCGCGGGTGGCCAAGACGGTCGAGGACAACAAGGCGGCGGCGGCGAGCTTCGAGGACGCCGACCGGGAGTACGCAGCGCGGCTGAAGGATGCCCGTGGCGATGCCACCGGTATCCGTGACGAGGCCCGCGCCCGTGGCAACGAGCAGGTGTCGGCGGCCAAGCACAAGGCCACCGAAGAGGCCGATGCCGCGCTCGCGAAGATCTCGGCGGATCTCAAGGTCGAGGCCGACACGGCGGTCACCACTGCCAAGCGGGATGTGAGCCGGCTGTCGGAGGCGCTGGCCGGTCGTGTCCTGGGAACCGATGTGGCCGCAGCCGGTGCTGGGGCCCAGCAGACAGAGACGGTGAAGTAACAGTGGACGTTTTCATCGGACAACTCGTCGGCTTTGCGGTCATCGTCGCGGTCTTCATCAAATGGGTCCTGCCCCCGCTGCGCAAGGCGGTGCTCGCCCAGAAGGACGCGATCAGTCAGCAGATGGTCGACAGCGACGAGGCGAAGGCGCGGGCGCAGGACGCCCAGGCGGCCCACGACCGCGCCATCGAGCGGGCCAAGACCGAGGCACAGGAACTGCACGACGGTGCGCTCGACGACGCGAGGTCGATCGAGCAGGATCTCACGACCCTTGCTGATTCCGAGGTACGTCGGATCAGCGAGCACGGCAAATCCCAAGCCGAACTGGCTCGGACCGGCCTGGTGCGGCAACTTCGCGCCGAACTCGGACTGAGCGCGGTCGACGGAGCGGGGGAGATCGTGCGCAAACACCTCTCGTCGGCCGACAATCAGAAGGCGGCGATCGATCGGGCGATCGGTGAGCTCGACGGAATGTCGTCTGGTGGACAGCCGGATTCGGCGGTGCCGGCGAGTTCGGATCTGATCGGGCTGCACTCGATGCACGCCACCAGCCGGGACGCTGCGCGCGCCGTGGGCGCCGAATTCGAATCGGCCGGCGGAGCGCTCGACGGAAGGTCGCTGACGGCCGCGTCGGAAGACCTCGCATCGGTTATCAGGTTCCTCCTCGACAATCCGGTACTCCGCAAACGGTTGACGGAGGACGAAGACAACCCGGCGGCCAAGAAGCAGCTGGTGCACAACCTGTTCGATGGCAAGGTGGCCCCCATCGTGGTCGACACCGTCGCCTCGGCGGCGGCGCAGCGTTGGTCGCAGAGCACCGACTTCTTGGCGGCGCTACGGCGTCAGAACGCGGTGCTGGTCCTTGCGGCCGCCGAGCGTGACGGCACCCTCGAGGAGACCGAGGACGAGCTGTTCCGCGTCGGCCGGTTGCTGGACGGGAGCCCTGAACTGGCGTCACTGCTGGCCGACTTCCAGCGTCCGGTGCAGGGCCGTATCGACTTGCTGCGCTCGCTCATCGGTGAGCAGGTAGGCGAGCACACCTGGTACCTGCTGTCGCATACCGTCGCACTGCTGCACGGTCAGCCGTCGGAGGCTGCCGTCGCGCGCCTGGCCGAGCTCGCTGCCGCACGACGCGGTGAGACGGTCGCGCACGTGATGTCGGCGGTCGAACTGACCGAGTCGCAGCGCACGCGCCTGGCCGCGGTGCTGGGAAATATCTACCACCGCACGATCTCGGTGCAGACCGAAGTCGACGAGTCGATCATCGGTGGCCTGCGCATCGGCGTGGGCGACGAGGTGATCGAGGCCGATATCGCCACCCGACTGGCGAAGGCGGCCGAGACACTACCGCGTTGAACCAGTTGCCGCGCGGAACCCGCAGACCGGCGACCACCGATATCGACTCACCACCCACCACGAACCACTGCACGGACTGAGCAAGGAAGACGAGAACCCATGGCGGAGTTGACGATCTCAGCAGACGAGATTAAGGGAGCGATCGAGCAGTACGTCTCGTCGTTCGACGCCGAAGCCTCGCGCGACGAGGTCGGCATCATCACCGATACCGCGGACGGCATCGCCCACGTCAGCGGATTGCCGAGCGCGATGGCCAACGAACTGCTGCAGTTCCCCGGCGGCGTGCTGGGTGTGGCGTTGAACCTCGACGAGGATGAGATCGGTGCGGTCATCCTCGGTGACTATGAGACCTTGGAAGAGGGCCAGCAGGTCAGCCGCTCGGGCGAGGTCCTCTCGGTCCCGGTCGGCGACAAGTTCCTCGGCCGCGTGGTCGATCCGCTGGGCGCGCCCATCGACGGCCTCGGCGACATCGAGGCGGAGGACCAGCGCGTACTGGAGCTGCAGGCGGCCTCGGTGCTGGAACGCCAGCCCGTCGAGGAGTCGCTGGCCACCGGGATCAAGGCCATCGACGCCATGACCGCGATCGGCCGCGGGCAGCGGCAGCTCATCATCGGCGACCGCAAGACCGGCAAGACGGCGGTCTGTGTGGACGCCATCCTGAACCAGAAGGCCAACTGGGAATCGGGTGACCCCGACAAGCAGGTTCGCTGCATTTACGTGGCGGTCGGTCAGAAGGGTTCGACGATCGCCGGCGTCAAGACGGCGCTCGAAGAGGCGGGCGCGATGGAGTACACCACCATCGTCGCCGCCCCCGCGTCGGACTCGGCCGGCTTCAAGTGGCTGGCTCCCTACACCGGCTCGGCAATCGGTCAGCACTGGATGTACCAGGGCAAGCACGTCCTGATCGTGTTCGACGACCTCACCAAGCAGGCCGAGGCCTACCGCGCGATCTCGCTGCTGCTGCGCCGCCCGCCGGGCCGCGAGGCATACCCCGGCGACGTCTTCTACCTGCACTCGCGGCTGCTGGAGCGTTGCGCCAAGCTTTCCGACGAGATGGGCGCCGGCTCCATGACCGGGCTGCCGATCATCGAGACCAAGGCCAACGACGTGTCGGCGTTCATCCCGACCAACGTCATCTCGATCACCGACGGACAGGTTTTCCTCGAGTCCGACCTGTTCAACAAGGGTGTCCGCCCGGCGATCAACGTCGGTACCTCGGTCTCTCGCGTCGGTGGTGCCGCTCAGACCAAGGGTCTGAAGAAGGTGTCCGGTTCGCTGCGTCTGGAGCTGGCACAGTTCCGCGAGCTCGAGGCGTTCTCGGCGTTCGCCTCTGACCTGGACGACGCATCCAAGGCGCAGCTCGAGCGTGGTGCGCGCTGGGTGGAGATGCTGAAGCAGGATCAGTACAGCCCGTATTCGGTCGAGGACGAGATTGTCTCGATCTACCTGTGCGGCGAGGGCCACTACGACTCGGTGCCGGTCGACGACGTCCGCAACTTCGAGACCCAGCTGCTCGGCCATCTGCATCACAACGCCAAGGGCGTGTACGACTCGATCGCCGGTGGCAAGGTGCTCGGCGACGATCAGGCCGAGGCGCTGGTCGCCGAGACCAACAAGTTCAAGAAGAGCTACCTCACCCACGACGGCCGGCGCGTGGTCAATGAGGCCGAGGCGGCCCCGATGGATTTCGAGGACGTCGCGCACGAAGAGATCAAGATCCGCAAGTGATGATCGCCGACGCTCGTACGGACTCCGCGAAAGGAAGGGTGAACACTCATGGCAAGCATTCGTGAGTTGCGCTCGCGTATCCGATCGGTTCAGTCGACCAAGAAGATCACCAAGGCGCAGGAGTTGATCGCCACGTCGCGGATCACCAAGGCCCAGGCCCGGATCGCGGCTGCCCGTCCCTACTCGGAAGAGATGACCAAGGTCGTCTCGGAACTGGCGAGCAACGCCGCGACCCTCGACAACCCGATCCTGGTCGAGCGGGAGAACCCGAAACGCGCCGGGGTGCTCGTCGTCACCAGCGACAGCGGTCAGTGCGGCGGTTACAACTCGAACGTCCTGCGGGCGGCCAGAGAACTGATGGCACTTCTGCGCGACGAGGGCAAGGAACCCGTACTGTTCGTCACCGGTCGCAAGGGGATCGGATACTTCGGTTTCCGTGGCATCGACGTGGGCGACTCCTGGAGCGGGTTCTCCCAGTCGCCGGATTACGCAGATGCCGCCGAAGTGACCAACTTCCTGGTCGACCTGTTCAATGCGGGCTCGGGCGAAGAAGTCGGTCGGCCCGATGGTGAGAGCAGCCTCGAAGGTGTGGACGAGCTACACATCGTCTACACGAGGTTCGCGTCGATGCTCTCGCAGGTTCCCGAAGTTCGTCGGATGGCGCCGCTGGTGGTCACCGAGGGTTCCGCAGATGACGGTTCCGGGCCAGCGGGTGAGTCGCGGAACTACACCTTCGAACCCAGTGCCGAGACGCTGCTGGATTCGCTGCTGCCCAGGTACGTCGCCACCCGGATCTATGCGGCGTTCCTCGATTCGGCGGCCTCGGAACTCGGTGCGCGGCGTACGGCGATGAAGGCCGCGACCGACAACGCCGAAGACCTCGTGACGACGCTGTCGCGTGATGCCAACCAACTCCGTCAGGCGCAGATCACCCAGGAGATCAGCGAGATCGTGGGCGGCTCCAGTGCACTCGCGACCTAGCCGCCCGCCGGTGACATCTCTCCGCCCGGACACAAACTTTGAGAAGAGGAAGTGACCCAACCACCATGACCGCAGCAGTAGAAACCCCATCCTCGCAGTCGGCGGGGTCGGCCGATGGCCGGATCGTCCGCATCATCGGCCCCGTGGTCGACGTCGAGTTCCCCCGGGGCTCGATCCCAGAACTGTTCAACGCCCTACACGCCGAGGTGGCGCTGGAGTCGGTTGCCAAGACCCTGACCCTCGAGGTCGCCCAGCACCTCGGCGACAATCTGGTCCGCACCATCTCGATGCAGCCGACCGACGGTCTGGTCCGTGGCGCGCCGGTCTCCGACACCGGGTACTCGATCCGGGTGCCCGTCGGCGACGTCGTCAAGGGCCACGTGTTCAACGCCCTCGGTGACTGCCTCGACAGCCCCGGCCTCGGTCGCGACGGTGAGCAGTGGAGCATCCATCGCAAGCCGCCGCCCTTCGACGAGCTCGAGGGCAAGACGGAGATCCTCGAGACCGGTATCAAGGTCATCGACCTGCTGACCCCCTACGTCAAGGGCGGCAAGATCGGCCTGTTCGGCGGTGCCGGCGTCGGCAAGACGGTGCTCATCCAGGAGATGATCACCCGTATCGCCCGCGAGTTCTCCGGTACGTCGGTCTTCGCCGGCGTCGGTGAGCGCACCCGTGAGGGCACCGACCTCCACCTCGAGATGGAGGAGATGGGCGTCCTGCAGGACACCGCGTTGGTGTTCGGCCAGATGGATGAGCCGCCGGGCACGCGTATGCGCGTGGCTCTGTCTGCGCTGACGATGGCGGAATACTTCCGCGACGTCAAGCAGCAGGACGTGCTGCTGTTCATCGACAACATCTTCCGGTTCACCCAGGCCGGCTCGGAGGTGTCGACTCTGCTCGGGCGTATGCCGTCCGCGGTGGGCTACCAGCCGACGCTGGCCGACGAGATGGGTGTGCTGCAGGAGCGCATCACCTCGACCAAGGGACGCTCGATCACCTCGCTGCAGGCGATCTACGTCCCGGCCGACGACTACACCGACCCGGCGCCTGCGACCACGTTCGCGCACCTCGATGCGACGACCGAGCTCTCGCGTCCGATCTCTCAGCTGGGTATCTACCCGGCCGTCGATCCGCTGACGTCGACCTCGCGCATCCTGGAGGCCTCGATCGTCGGTGATGAGCACTTCCGCGTCGCCAACGAGGTCAAGCGCATCCTGCAGAAGTACAAGGAACTGCAGGACATCATCGCCATCCTCGGTATGGACGAGCTCTCCGAAGAGGACAAGGTGACCGTGCAGCGTGCACGTCGCATCCAGAAGTTCCTCGGCCAGAACTTCCTGGTCGCCGAGAAGTTCACCGGTCAGAAGGGTTCGGTGGTTCCGCTCGCGGACACGATCGAGGCGTTCGACCGTGTGTGCAAGGGCGAGTTCGACCACTACCCCGAGCAGGCGTTCAACAGCTGCGGTGGTCTCGACGACGTGGAGGCTGCTGCCGAGAAGATCGCCGGAAAGTAGCGAATCAACATGGCAGACAAGTCCTTTCACGTCGAGGTGGTCTCGGCGGACGCCGAACTCTACTCCGGTGAGGCGACCTTTGTGATCGCCCGCACCACCGTGGGTGAACTCGGTGTGATGGCCAATCATGAACCGCTGCTGGGCCAATTGGTTCCCGGCGGCTACGTGGTGATCGTCGAGGAGAACGGCGAGCGTAAGGCTGCCGCAATCGAGGGCGGATTCCTCTCGACGACCGGACAGTCGGTGACGATTCTCGCCGAATCCGCCGAGTGGGCCGACGGGGTCGACATCACCGCGGAGCGGTCGATTCTCGATTCCGCCGAGCCCGGCACCGACGAGTACAACCACGCGCAGGCGAGGTTGTCCGCGGCAGAGCAACTGGTCAAGTAAGTTCGCGGAGTCAATCCAGTGACGACAGGACCGGCCACCCGAGGATGGGTGGCCGGTCGTGTTCGCGTATCGGATGGCATGCTGGGGGAGATCCCCGCGCGATCACAGCCACGTCGCCTATCGACGGCATCGCCGCGGTCGGGCCGTGCGCGAGGAGGTGCGACTGGTTGTCCCAGCTCGTCATCGCGCTGAGTGTGCTGCTCCTGATCGCGCTGTCTGTCTGTGTGCTGCTGACCTATCGCGTGGGTCAGTTACGGCGTGGGGGGACGCCTGTCCTGCTGCGGACGCTGCCCGGCGATGTCGATGAGGGCTGGCGGCACGGCACCGTGCACTACACCGACGAGACCCTGCGGTACTTCCGGTTGAGTTCGCTGCGCCCGGGGCCATCGCAAACGCTCCCGCGACGCGCGATTGAGATCACCGGACGGCGCCGGGCCGTCGGCAGCGAACGCGACATCCTCGAGGGCATGATCATCCTCGAGGTGCACCAATCCCTCGGATCCGGCGAGGGCAAGGATTTCGAGATCGCCTGGGACACCGGGGGAGTCACCGCATTCCAGTCGTGGCTCGAGTCGCGGCGTTCGGATCGGTCCCAGCGTCGACGCAGCGCCTGAGGGCACCAGCGGCCTATGGTGTCGGCGCTGAGGGCCGTTGCCGTCGGCCGCCGGGCAGCCAGGTGATGTCGCCATCACCGTGTGGGCTCCGGTTGGCCACCCGCGACAGGATGAACAGCAGATCCGAGAGCCGGTTCAGATAGCGCGCGGGGAGCACCGAAGTCGCGTCGGGGTCGGAATCGATTGCCGCCCACGCCGAGCGCTCGGCCCGGCGGGTCACCGTACGCGCCTGATGCAGCAATGCCGAGAGCGGACTCCCGCCCGGCAGGATGAACGAATCGAGCGGCGCCAGTCCGTCGCCGAAGGCGTCACACCAGTGTTCGAGTGCGTCGATGTAGTCCTGCTCGATGCGCAGCGGCGGATACTTCGGATTGTCGATCACCGGGGTCGACAGATCGGCGCCGGCATCGAAGAGGTCATTCTGGACGGTGCGCAGCACCGCGGCGATTTCTTCGGGTACCGCACCTCCCAACGACAGTGCGATTCCGATCGCGGCGTTGGCCTCGTCGCAGTCGGCGTAGGCGACCACCCTCGGATCGGTTTTGGACACCCGCGAGAAGTCGCTGAGCCCGGTGCTCCCGTCGTCGCCGGTGCGCGTGTAGATGCGTGTCAGATGGACGGCCATACCTATCGAATGTAGTCGGTGAGTGCATGGGCGGGCAGCCCGCGACTGATGGGCGGGCAGCCCGCTGCCGGGTCACCGGACTGTGTTGCGGCGGCTGCGGGCCGACGGGCGTCGGGAACGCTGCGCGGCGGCGGATAAGCTGTCTGGCGTGACTGATCGCTATCTGGTGACCGGCGGAGCCCGCCTGCGGGGTGAGGTCTCGGTGGGCGGCGCGAAGAACAGCGTCCTCAAGCTCATGGCTGCCGCGTTGCTCGCCGAGGGCACGACCACATTGACCAATTCACCGGAGATCGCCGACGTGCCGCTGATGGCCGACGTGCTGCGCGGCCTGGGTGCGGTCGTGACCATCGACGGCGACACCGTGGTGATCGACGCCCCGGCCGAACCGAAGTATCACGCCGACTTCGACGCGGTGAAACAGTTCCGCGCGTCGGTGTGTGTGCTCGGACCGCTGATGGCCCGATGCCGACGTGCCGTGGTCGCGCTTCCGGGTGGCGACGCGATCGGGTCGCGGCCCCTCGACATGCACCAGGCCGGGCTGCGGGCGCTGGGCGCGCACAGCTCCATCGAGCATGGCTGCGTGGTGGCCGAGGCGGATTCGCTGGTGGGCGCGCCAGTCGCGCTCGAGTTCCCCTCGGTGGGGGCCACCGAGAACATCTTGATGGCCGCGGTACTCGCCGACGGCCAGACCACGATCGACAACGCCGCACGTGAACCCGAGATCGTGGATCTGTGCGTCATGCTGGCGCAGATGGGTGCCCGGATCGAGGGCGCGGGTACGTCCACGCTGACGGTGACCGGTGTCGATCGTCTACACCCGACAACTCACCGCGTGATCGGCGATCGCATCGTCGGTGCGACGTGGGGGATCGCTGCCGCGATGACCCGGGGCGACGTGACGGTCCGGGGTGTTGCGCCCGCCCACCTGCAGCTGGTCCTGACCAAACTCGCCGACGCCGGTGCCCGGGTGGATATGTTGCCCGACGGATTCCGGGTGCGCCACGTGGGGCGACCGACCGCAGTCAACGTCTCGACGCTCCCGTTCCCCGGATTCCCGACCGACCTGCAGCCGATGGCGATCGGTCTGGCCACCATCTCCGAGGGGATGTCGGTGATCACCGAGAACGTCTTCGAGGCGAGGTTCCGGTTTGTCGAGGAGATGATCCGCCTCGGCGCCGACGCCCGGACGGACGGTCACCACGCAGTCGTCCGCGGTATCGATCATCTGTCCAGTGCACCCGTGTGGTGTTCCGATATCCGGGCGGGCGCCGGGCTGGTGCTGGCCGGGTTGGTGGCCGACGGGGTGACCGAGGTGCACGACATCGAGCACATCGATCGCGGCTACCCGCATTTCGAGGAGATCCTGACCCGCCTCGGGGGCGGCATCGAGCGGGTGCGCGGATGAACACCGATTCCGGGACCGGCGCCGGCCATCGGCAGTCCGATCCCGCCGGCGCGACGACAGGGCAGGTCGACGTGGCCGCGTGGGCAACCCGATTCGACCTGCTCTCGGATCCGCATCGGCTGGAGATCCTGCTGGTTCTCCACCGTCGGCCGGGCATCATCGTCGGTGATCTCGCGACCGAGGTGCGACGTACCGAAACCGCAGTGTCGCAAGCGTTGCGCGTACTGCGCCATCAAGGGTGGGTGACCTCGACCCGGTTGGGCCGCTCGGTGAGCTATCGGCTCGAGGACGAGACCGTCCACGAACTCCTGCACTGGATCGGCGCGGGCCACCTCGACACCTGACCGGGCGTCGACTCGCTGCGCCACCACCGGATGGCCGAACGGTGGTGTGCGGCCAGTGCGACACCTGACCGGACGGACAGTCTGAGCGCCTCAACATCTGAATAAGTGGACAGATATCGGGGCCGCCCCTAACGTTTTTCCTACCGCGTCGCGTATTCGCCGCCGGCGCCACGGGATTCGAAGGGACACCGGTCATGTCCACCACCACTGTCGCCATGCATATGAGCGATGGCATCATCAACGCACAGACATCGCTGTTGTTCGGGATCGTCGCCATCGTGGGTCTGGGATTGTCCGCGTGGCGGGCACGCACCGATCTCGACGAGAAGACGGTGCCGATGGCCGGTCTGGTCGCGGCGTTCATCTTCGCCGTGCAGATGGTCAATTTTCCGATCCTGCCCGGCGTCAGCGGACATCTGCTCGGCGGTGCGCTCGCCGCGATCCTCGTCGGCCCGTACACCGGAGCGCTGTGCATCGCCATCGTGCTGATCGTGCAGTGTTTGCTGTTCGCCGACGGCGGGATCACGGCGCTCGGCGCCAACATCACCAACATGGCCCTCATCTCGACCTTCGCCGGCTACGGGATCGCGGTGCTCGTGTTCCGACTGATCGGTTTCGGTAAACGAACAACCGATATGACCTCGCTCGGTCGTCTCGGTGTGGTCGCCTTCGTCTCGGCCCTGTGCGGCACCGTCTGCGCGGCGACGGGCTTCGTCGTCGAGTACGCCGTCGGCGGCGCGGCGACGACCTCGATCGGCACCGTCGCGGGCTACATGTGGGGCACCCATGTCCTGATCGGCATCGGCGAGGGATTGATCACCGCGGCGACCGTGGTGGCCGTCGCCCGCGCCCGTCCCGATCTGGTGTATCTGTTGCGGCGCAACACAACCGCCGTCGAGATGATCGGAGCCGACTCATGAGCGCCAGCGGATCGGACGAGGAGGGCGCAGGCACTCGGCGGCTCCCGCGGCGGCGTACGGTTCTCGTCGTCTTCGCCGTGGTGGCGCTGCTCATCGCCGGCGTGGTGTCCTACCTGGCCAGCTCGTCGCCGGACGGCCTCGACTCGGCGACCCGGCAGGGCTGCGGGGTGACCGACGTCAACGGGACCGAGCACCTCACGGGCACCTGCATCGCCCAGCACGCCACCGATCACGCGATGGCCTCATCACCCCTGGCGCACTACGCGTTCCGGGGGATCGGGTACACCAACGGGATCGCCGGGATCATCGGTGTCATCGTCACCCTCGTGATTGCGGGCGCACTGTTCTGGGTGATCGGCGGCCGCCGACGCGGAGGGTCCGCGAGGCCACCGGAACCGGGTGCCGCACCCACATCTCGGGGAGTCTGACGGTGGGAGCCGGTCACGCGCATCCGCTCTACCGTGTGGGGGCCTCCGGTGTGCACCGCGCGCCCGCGGAGGTGAAGATCGTCGCCCTGGTGGTCTTCGTCTTCGCGGTGGTCGCCACGCCCCGCGAGATGTTCTGGCCCTACCTGTGTTTCGCGGTCATCCTCGCCGCGGTCGGGGCGACCGCGCGAATTCCGTTGACGTGGATGGCGCCGCGGATGCTGATCGAGGCACCGTTCGTGATTCTCGCCGTGCTGCTGCCGTTCGCCGAAGGTGGTGAACGGGTCGAGGCGATGGGGCTCTCGTTGTCGGTGCCGGGCCTCTACGCGGGATGGGGCATCGTCATCAAGGGCTCGCTCGGCGTGGCGGCGTCGCTGACGTTCGCGGCCACCACACCCGCGCGTGAGCTGCCGGTTGCGCTGACCCGACTAGGGGTGCCCGCGACGATCACCCCCATCTTCGTCATGATGTTGCGGTACATGGACCTGTTGTCGGCCGAGATCCGGCGCATGCACATCGCCCGGGCCGCCCGCGGTGACTCGCCCCGGACGCTCCACCAGGCCGGTGCCATGGCCAAAGGCGTTGGGGCGCTGTTTCTCCGGACCTATGAGCGCGGAGAACGGGTCCACCTCGCCATGATGTCACGCGGCTTCACCGGGACCATCCCGGAAATGCCCGGTGTGGTGTCATCGGCACGCGCGAGCGCCGGCCAATGGCTGATGGTCACCACGCCGGGGCTGATCGCGGCGGTGGTGGCCGCCACCGCCTGGGGGCTGCGATGACGCCGGCCATCGAGATCAGCGGACTGCGCTACGCCTACCCGGACGGGCACCTGGCCGTCGACGGAATCGACCTCGTGATCGGGGCCGGGGAGCGCGTCGCGCTCCTCGGGCCCAACGGTGCAGGCAAGACGACACTGATGTTGCAGCTCAACGGAGTTCTCCTGCCGAGTGCCGGGGCGGTGACGATCCAGGGCGTGCGGGTGGGCAAGCCCACGCTGCGCGAGGTCCGCCGTCGCGTCGGGCTGGTGTTCCAGGACCCCGACGATCAGCTCTTCATGCCCACGTTGGCCGAAGATGTTGCGTTCGGGCCGGCCAACTTCGGTGTGCGCGACGAGGAACTCGCCGGTCGCGTCGATGCGGCCCTGGCCGCGGTATCGATGACCGAACATGCCCGCCGTAGCCCACATCACCTGTCCGGCGGGCAGCGCCGCCGCGGTGCCCTGGCGAGTGTATTGGCCTGCCACCCAGAGGTATTGGTGCTGGACGAACCGTCGGCAAACCTCGATCCGGTGGCGCGCCGAGAACTCGCCGACACCCTGCTGGGTCTGCGTACGACGATGCTTGTCGTCACCCATGACCTGCTCTACGCCGCGCAATTGTGTGACCGCGCAATCGTCCTCGACGCCGGCCGTGTGGTCGCCGACGGAGCCGTCGACGACATCCTGGCGGACCCGGCGCTCCTCGCGGCACATCGGCTCGAGTTGCCCTGGGGATTCGACATCGAGTCGATCCGACGGGCCCGCCGAAGCCGCGACGACCACGAGAGATCAGGGGCCCGAGCCGATTCCACGCCCTGACCGGATGCCCGGGGCCCACCCTGGCCGACCGGTCAGGGGAGGTCCTGACCTTCGGTGGGCACTCGGAGCGCCACGGGACGGTTTGCTGCTCGGGCCCTCCTGTACCCCGGTGTGACGCGCGTAACGTCGCCGACGTTCAAGGCGGTGGCACGCGGTGTGCGCCGGACCAAGGAGGTCAGTCAGAATGCAAGTTGATGAACTACTGAAGCCGTTCCCCATCAAGGAGTTTCATCCGTTCCCCCGCGCGATGATGGGTCCCGGCGCGCACGAGATGATCGGGCCCGAGGCCCTCAAGCTCGGATTCCAGAAGACCCTCGTGATGACCACCGGTCTGCGAGGCAGCGACACCGTCCACAAGATCGTCGAGTCGTGCAAATATCACGGCCTCGAGGTCGTCCTCTACGACCAGGTGGAGTCCAACCCCAAGGACTACAACGTCATGGACGCGGTCTCGCTGTACAACTCGGAGAAGTGCGACTCCTTCATCTCCATCGGCGGCGGCTCGGCCCACGACGCCTGTAAGGGTGCGCGTATCTCGGTGGCCCACGACGGCCGCAACGTCAACGAGTTCGAGGGATTCAACAAGAGCGAGAACCCCAAGAATCCGCCGCACATTGCCGTCTCCACCACCGCCGGCACCGGGTCGGAGACCTCATGGGCCTACGTGATCACCGACACCACAACCGATCCCGACAAGCCTCACAAGTACGTCGCCTTCGATGACGCGGCCGTGACGACGTTGGCGATCGACGACCCGGTGCTCTACTACGACTGCCCGGTGGCGTTCACCGCGCAATGCGGATTCGACGTCCTCGCGCACGCCTCCGAGCCGTACGTGTCGCGGCTGAATTTCCCGCCGTCGATGGGCAATGCGCTGCACGCGGTGCGGATGACGGCCCGGCACCTGCGTGAGGCGACCTGGAATCCCACCGAGCTCGCCGGCCGCGAGGGCATGATGTACGCGCAGTACATCGCCGCGCAGGCGTTCAACTCCGGTGGGCTGGGCATCATCCACTCCATCAGCCACGCGGTGTCGGCGTTCTTCGACACCCATCACGGCCTCAACAACGCAATCGCGCTTCCGCGGGTGTGGGCGTTCAACATGCCGGTGATGTACGAGCGTTTCGCCGACATGGCCGATGCGATGGGTGTCGACACCCACGGCATGACCAAGGTGCAGGCCGCCGACGCCGCGCTCGAGGCGTCGATCCGGCTGTTGCGTGATGTGGGCATCGTCGAGCGCTTCGCCGACATCAGGCAGGACTCCTATCCGAAGAACCGGCTCGGCGCGGGCCCGACGAAGTATTACGAGAACCGCAAGGAGATCACCACCGACGCCGCGACCATCGACGCGATCACCAATCACGTTCTCGGGGACGCGTGTACGCCCGGCAACCCCAAGGAGTGCACCTTCGAGACCGTCCGGCCCGTCGTCGAGCACAGCTTCAACGGCGACCTGGACGAGCTGCTGCCGTAGGACGCACCGGCAAGAGACCGATGTGCGGGGCGCGCGCCCCCACCGCGCCCCGCATATCCGCGGTCACGCCGATGGTCACCGGCGCCCCGTCTGGACGACCATCGGCGTGACCCACCCACTGATCAGCGTCCGCACACCATCCGAACCAGGAGAAACCGATGCCCACCTGCACCGCGACCACTGATGACGAGACCGGCTCGGCAACCGGCGAAACCGCTGTGCCCGACAGTGTCCCGGCTGCCGGATTCCGCGACGTCGACGACGTGGTCACGCGGTTCGCCGACGCCGGATACCTCGCCGATCAGCGACTGGCCACCACGGTCTTTCTCCAGAGCCGGCTCGGCAAGCCGGTGCTGCTGGAAGGGCCTGCGGGGGTGGGCAAGACCCAGCTCGCCAAGACCCTTGCGGAGGTGACCGGACGAGACCTGTTGCGGCTGCAGTGTTATGAGGGACAGGACGAGACGACCGCACTGTACGAATGGGACTATGGCAAACAGCTGCTCTATACCCAGGTGTTGCGCGAGAAGATCTCTCAGGTCGTCGCCGACGCCGATACCCTCGCCGAGGCGGTCGACCGGATCGGTGCCGAGGAGAGCGTGTTCTTCTCCGAACGGTTCCTCTCCTCTCGTCCGCTGCTCGAGGCGGTCCGCAGCGAACGGCCGGTGGTCCTGTTGATCGACGAGGTCGACCGGGCCGACGAGGCACTCGAGGCGGTACTGCTGGAATTGCTCGCCGAATATCAGGTGTCGGTGCCCGAGATCGGGACGTTCGTCGCCAAGCATCAGCCGATGATCGTGTTGACGTCCAACAACACCCGGGACCTGTCGGCGGCACTGAAGCGCCGATGTCTGCATCTTTCGCTCGACTATCCGGACGCGACGAGGGAATTGGAGATCATCAAGTCCAAGGACACCGGCCTCGCCGAGACGCTGGCCGCCAAGCTGGTCGAGATCGTACGGGGGCTGCGCGAACTCGATCTGCGCAAGGCGCCCAGCATCTCCGAGGCCATCGACTGGGCCCGGACACTCGCCGTGCTCGGCGCCGACGAACTGTCGGCCGAGATCCTCGGTCAGACCGCCAACGTGGTCGTCAAATACGAACGCGACCTCACCCGCGCGCTCGACGCCCTGCCACGCCTGGTCGACCCCAACGCGCAGGTTCCCGATCATCTCCATTCGCACGACCACGCGCACGGCCATTCCCATGGGCACGGCCACACGCACGAACACGACCACGCGCATGAGCAGGATGCGCCGGTCGGTTCTGCCGATGATCGGCACAGCGGTGCGGCCAAACGGGCGGAGAAGGACATGCCGGGCCGGCACGGCGAGGAGTACTACGGCGCACCGGGGGCCAGGAGCGACGCCGGCACCCGGCCCATCAGTGCCTCGCAGGGCAGCCGCTCCTTCGGCAACGACCCGGGCCGATCGCGGTCGGGCTCCGGCCCGCGCCGTAAGCGTCCGTTCTAGGGGCCCGTCATGGAAGGAGCGGTCCACAGATTCGTGCGGTTGCTGCGCCTGCATGGTGTACGCATCGGTGTCTCGGAGGCGATGGACGCGATGGCGGCGGTCGGGACCGCCGAGATCCTTGCCGATCGGCAGCTCATGCGTTCGGCGCTGGCCGCCTGTCTGGTCAAGGATCGCCGCGACGAGCAGACCTTCGACGAGGTCTTCGACAAGTTCTTCTCGCTGCGACCGGTACTGGAAGCTGCCGACGCGCACGGCCATTCGCATACCCATGACGATCTCGCCGACACCGGCGACCTTCAGGAGTACACCCTGTCCGACGAGGTGGGCGACACCCCACAGCAAGGACACAGCCACGGGCCGCCGTCGAATATCCGCGACTTCTTCGACCCGGAGGATCTCGCCGAGCAGTACAACCTGCACCAGGAGGCCAACAAGCTCGACCTGGCCTCGCTCACCGACGAGATCGTGCTGTCGGCCGATTCGGTACCCAATTCCGAGCAGGCCGCCCGGGTACAGCTGACGGTGTCGCGATTACACAATCCGGGACGTCCGGGGGAGTTGGTGACCGGGAATCCGACGCAGCTCGACGCCGAACTCTCGGTGGCCCAGGAGATGGCGTTGCTGGATTGGCTCGACGATGCCGGCGGCCTGTCGGGTCCGCAACCGGACGCCGAGGAGATCGCGCGGCTCCGCAACGCCCTGGCGGGATTGCTCGACGGGTTGCCGGAGAAGCTGCGCGATCACCTCGAGCAGCTCATGGCCACCGACCACGAGATCGAGGAGCGCGAGGTGGCGGCGCAGGCCCGCGAGGCCATCGGTGAACACGAACGTGCCGGTCTCGAGGAATCGATCCGCCGGCTGATCCGCTCGCTGCATGGGGCGCCCCGGGCACGTCGCAAGCGCGCCGCCCGAGGCACCGTCGATGCGGCCCGGACGATGCGCGCCAATCTGCGGTTCGACGGAGTGCCGTTCCGGCCGATCACGGTCGCCAAGGTCGAGGATCGCCCATCATTGCTGATCCTCGCCGACGTGTCGCTGTCGGTGCGCAGCGCCGCCCGGTTCACGCTGCAATTGGTGCATGGGCTGCAGAGCATGGTGGCCCATGTCCGGTCGTTCGCATTCGTCGCCGATCTGGTCGAGATCACCGACCTGTTCGCCGAGCACCCGGCCGAGGAGGCCTTGTCGCTGGTGGTCTCAGGATTGCCCGCGGGCGGGGTCCTCGATACCGATGCCGATTCCGACTACGGGTCGACGCTGCAGAGCTTCCTCGACGAGTTCGGCGGGGCGATCACGCGCCGGACCACCGTGATCGTCCTCGGCGACGGCCGCAACAACGGCCGTGAACCGAATCTGGCGGCGTTCGAGGAGATCACCCGGCGAGCACGGGAGACTATCTGGATCACCCCCGAGCCCAGTTACTCATGGGGTCTGGGTGCCTGTGATCTGCCTGCATACGCGACGCTGTGCGATCGAGTCCACGTCGTTCACGACCTGGCCGCTCTCGAGCAGGTCTCGGTCAGTGCATACGGTGCCTGAGCGGTGTCCGGCCGCGTAGGATCGGCGCAACGATCCAGGTGTGACGAGGTGGGTGATCGGGTGATGTACGCCGATACCGACGCGGCGCCGGCTGAGATGCCGCCGAGCGGGTTCGCAGACCGCCGCGGTCGGCCCGCGCGGATTCCGGTCGTGAAGTTCCACACCCCCGAGATCATCATCGGGCCCGGCTCGCTGAACGAGATCCCCACCGCAGCTGCGGGTTTGGGATTGCGCCGGCTGATGATCGTCTCCGATCGGAATCTGGTGGCCACCCCGTGGTATCCGCGACTGGTGCAAGGCTTGCGCGCCGCAGACCTCACGGTGGCGTCGTACAGCGAGGTCTCGGAGAACCCGCGGGCGCACCAGATCGCGGCGGGATTCGAGCATTATGAACAGACCCGGTCGGACGGAATCATCGCACTGGGCGGCGGATCGGTGATCGATGCCGCCAAGGGGGTTGCCATCCTGGCCGCCAACGGCGGGCACATCCTGTCCTATGAGGGCATCGATCGCGCTCGAATGCCCTTGCCGCCCTTGGTTGCCGCGCCGACCACGGCCGGCAGCGGCTCGGACGTCTCGCAATTCTGCATCGTCAACGACGTGGACCGGATGACAAAGGTGACGATCATCGGCCGGGGGCTCGTACCCGACGTGTCGGTGATCGACCCGCACGTCATGGCCACGTTGCCCGCCGAGGTCGCCGCGCAATCCGGGATGGACGCCGTCACCCATTGCGTCGAGGCATACGCATCGTTGGCGCACACCAGACTCACCGATCGATCCGCGCTGAGCGCGATCGCCACCGCTTGGCGATCGATCGAGCGATTCGTCGACGACCCCGGTGATCAGGCTGCCGGACTCGACATGGCCTATGCCGCGCTGGAAGCCGGGATGGCGTTCACCAACGCGATCCTGGGTGCCACGCACGCGATGAGCCACCCGGTCGGCGGCCTGTGCGACGCTCCGCACGGCGCGATCAACTCGGTGCTGTTGCCCCATGTCATCCGGTTCAACGCCGAGCGGGATCCGGCGCCGTTCGTCGACCTCGCGGAGTCCGTCGGCATCCCGGTGTCGTCGTCGGCACACGTGACCGCCGATCGATTCGCCGATGCGGTACACCGACTTGCGGGGCGGGTCGGGATGCCGGGACGCCTCGCGCAGGTCGGCGTCGGTGACGCGGACGTCGACGCGCTGACCGCGAATGCGCTTCTCGACGCCTGTATGCGGACCAACCCGCGTGCGCCGAGCGCCGCCGAGGTCGCCGGCCTCTATCGCGAGGCGCTATGAGTGCTCCCGGTGACGTTCCGGAAGACGATGGCACCTCGTTGTCACCGAGCCCCTCGCCCTACCCGGATTTCGACTCACTGATCGGCCTGCATTCGGTCAAGGGTTCGCACTATGCGCAGTACCGGGGGGTGGAGAAGCGTCTGGCACGCGTGGTCGGCGCCCTGGACCGGATCTCGCGTGCGCTGGTGCAGACCGCGGAAGGACCCGAAACGCTCGTGCTCTCGGTCGTGCGCGCCGTCGCCGAACATCTGGACGCCGAGTGGGTGGTCTTTGCACTCTGCGACGGTGAACTCGATCGCACCGGCCCGCGACACCTGATGATGGCCGGTGACGGCACCACCTACGCATTCGAGGGTGTGCAGATGGCGCGGATTCCCAGTCACCTGCCCGACGAGGTGTTGAACTGGCTCAACGACATCCTGCGCAATCAGCTCGGCGAACTCATCCGGCCGGTCGTCGAGGAACATCGCCTGCACGTCCCGCTGCACCTGGACGGCCGGGTCGTCGGGGGACTGTCGGCGTGGACACGGCCCCGGCACGTCGTCGACTCGGCGGATCTGGTCGTGATGCGCATCCTGGCGCGGCAGGCGGTGGTGGCGTTGCTCAACGCGGCGTTGCTGGAGGAAAGCCGTCATCAGCTCGCTCGCGCCGAGGGCGCCTATGCCAAAGCGCGGGAACAGGCCGCAGATCTGGCGGTACAGAATGTCGAATTGCAACGCACGCAACGTGAACTGTCGGCGGTCATGCGGCAGCGTCTGGTTACCGAAGAACGCGAGCGCATCGCCCGCGAACTCCATGATTCGGTGACGCAGTCGGTGCTGTCGGCGGGCGTGCAGATCGAGGTCTGCCGCATGGAATGCGACGCCCAGACCGCCGAGCGACTCGAGGTCGCGGGCACCCTGACGCGTAACGCCGTCGAGCAGCTGCGATCGGTGATCTACGCATTGAATCAGTCGCCGTCGGTCGAGGGCTCCGGTCTGGCCGAGGTCATCGACGAGCTGTGTTCGATGCACATGCCGGCGGAGGTGCGGGTGATCGGCCGCCCGCGCGATCTGCCCGACGACGTGCAGCACGCGATCCTGCGCATCGCGGGGGAGGCGCTGTTCAACACCGTGGTGCACGCGGAGGCGACGACGGCACGGGTGGTGCTCACCTATGGCGATCACGACGTGTCCCTGACCGTCGACGACAACGGCGTGGGGGACCCGGCCCACATGCGCCGCGTGATGCGCGCGGCGACGCTGGGCGACCTGGCCGGCCGGCACCGCGGACTGGCGAACATGTCCGCTCGCGCCCGCGACCTCGGCGGCGAGTTCCGCATCCGCCGATCCCGGATGGGTGGCGTCCGCGTCGGGGTCCAGATCCCGGTCGGCGCCGTCGTCGATCGCATGAACGTGAGTCCCGTTGCCTGCGTGGACCCGCGAACGCAACAGGAGGTCACCAGATGAACGACTCGGACACCGCGATCGGGGTGATCCGCACCATGCTGGTCGACGACCATGCGTTACTTCGTGCCGGGATACGGTCGCTGCTGGAGCGTGAAGACACGATTGCGGTTGTCGGCGAAGCGGATTCGTTCGATCGCGCACTCGTCGAAGTGGAACGTACGCAACCCGACGTGGTCGTCGTCGACCTCAAGTTGACGGCCGGTACCGAGTACGAAGGGCTGCGGCTGATCACCGAGATCGCAGCCCGCCACCCCGAGGTGGCGAGTCTGGTGTTGACCACCTTCCTCGACGACGACCTGGTGGTCCGTGCGGTGAAGGCAGGGGCACGCGGGTACGTCGTGAAGGACGTCGACACCACCGAACTCGTGCGTGCGATCCAGTCGGTGTCGGGCGGCGGCAGTGCCTTCGATCCGCGCAGCGCGGCCATCGTCCTGCGCACGGTGTCCGGTGACGGCGCCAGCTCGGCGACGCTGACCGAGCGGGAACGAGAAGTATTGCGGCTGTTGGCCGATGGAATGAGCAACAAGCGGATCGGGTTGACGTTGTTCATCTCTGAATCGACGGTGAAGTTCCACATCCGCAACATCATCCGCAAGCTCGGCGTCACCAAGCGCACCGATGCGGTGTACATCGCGAGCAAGCGTGGGCTGATCTGACCGGTCGTCGCGGCAGCGTCGGTTTCGGACGCCCGTTCCGCTCGGCGCGGATGGTCAGCTCGGCGGACCTGGGGTCAGGATGAGCCAGCCGCCACGGTCGGTGAAGATCTCGGCTCCGGCATGATCTACCTCCTCCGACCATCGCTGCAGGTCGAGAGCGTCCAGTGTGACGCGATGGCCGAAGTGTTCGCTCGGATGTTCCTCGTAGGGAACGGCGATCACCACTGCGCGCCGTGCCACCCGCAACGCTTCGGTGATCGCTGTCCGGGCCTGCTCGGCACCGAGGTGCTCGAGAAGGTGGATCAGGGTCACGGTGTCGACCGAATCGTCCACGAACCGCAGTGCGGTCGCATCACCGACGACGGCACGTAGGGGGGTGTCGCGGCGATCGGCTGCCGCGGTGAGCAAGTCGATGGCGCCTGCCGAGATGTCGCAGGCAGACACCGTCAGTCCGGTCTCGGCGCACTGCAGCGCGAACAGACCGAAGCAACACCCCACCTCCAGCACGCTCGAACCGCTGATCAGCGACCGGGCGCGTCGATGTACCGGGGCGAACGACGCCGTGCCATCCCGCAACGAGCGCAGTGAGTTGTCGTAGAACGCAGCCCAGGCGTCGCCGCTGCGAGCGCTGGAGGATCGGATCAGTCCGACCGCGGCTTCTTCGAACTCCCACTGTCCGTGCAAGACATCTGCGCCGATGAGCTCGTCGAGTGCGGCAACCATGACGTCATCGCAGATCTCGGCGGTCGTGAAGGTGTGGACCAGCTCGAGCGATTCCGATTCCGCAGCGTCCCGACGCAGGCCATCGTGGTGCGACCAGGCCATCCGGCCGAGGTGGTGCATGGCCGCCGGCAGAATCTCCGACCGCCGGACCGAGATCCGGCGACCGGTCGCCGGCCCGGCACTGCACGTTCGGGCACTCGCCAGACCGGCAACCCCAGGGCCCGGACCCGTTGTCAGGGAATTCGTCGTCACGCTCACGACGAAAACGCTATGACCCGCGCGTTCGAACCGTAACTGACCGAGCGGGCGTACATGCTGACCGTTCGGAGAGGGTGAAATTCGGAGAGGGCAAAGTTCGGAGAGTGCGAGGTGCACGTGGCTCAGATCACACCACCCGACTCGGATCAGAAACGGTCGGCGACGGCCGGCCCGCGCCGCGTGACATGTGCATTGAGCTGCAGAGATCGTTGCCGGAGCGAGATCTGACCAGGCGATTTGATTCGTCACGGGTCGGTGCGTAACTTAATCCGAGTCAGCGCGCCGCGGCGCCGCCCCGGAGGGCTTCGAGAGAAGTTCGGCGGGGAGAGGAAACCGGGCAGACGCAGACCGACCCCGAGAAATCGAACCATGCGCAGTGATGTGTACGGGATGTTGATCGGGGAGCCGGGTTCCGGAGGCTCGCAGCCGCAGGGTTGCGGATGCCACGGGGATCTGGCACACTGGACGAGTTGCCCTTGATCGGGTGACGGAATCCGAAACAGAACAAGCTCGCCGAAGTTCGCTCCTGTGTGGGGTGGTGTTGGTGGGTGTGTGTTCGTTGAGAACTCG